>CALBZH010000319.1 GCA_937889795.1 uncultured Syntrophobacteraceae bacterium
GGCGACCACCGAGATCTACACTCTTTCCCTACACGCCGCTCTTCCGATCTCCTGCTCCTCCTGGTCTCGGTCGCGTTCGTGGCCGCGGGCGTCATTCTGGTGCTGGTTTCACCAGCCAAATGGGTCGGCTGGATGAACATCGTCTTCTTCGGGGCATGCGCGGCCGTCTTCATCTGGCAGATCCTGGACAGCAGGCCCCGATTGACGATCGACGAGAGCGGCGTGAACGACAGGACTCTCGGCCTCGGCACCATCCCGTGGGAGGACATCGAGGAGGCGTACGTCCAATCCATCTCGGGGAATGACTTCATCTGCCTGCGCCTTCGCAACGCCGACGCGTACTTCGAAAGGCTGAGCCCGGTCAAGAAGTCGATGGTCAAAGCCAATGATGCCTTGGGCTTCACGCCGTTCTCCCTGAACCTCTCCGGGATATCAGCCAGCACCGAAGAGGTGTTTGAGCTCGTCATGAAGATGTGCGAGTCCAGGCGAAAGGAAGGTTGACGACCCGCTCCACCAAACCGATGGACCGGCCCAGAAGCACGATTTCGATCACGCCTTCTGCAAAGGCTGCAACCTCTGCGCCCAAGAATGCCGGTGCCCTTTCATCCTGCTGACCCTGGACAAACAGCCACGACAGAGCGCCCTGTGCTTCAGCCCCCGGCGCGACCTCACTCTCGGATTCCCTGCCGCGCCTCGTGCGCGGTGGGGAATTCCTGTTGCAGTCCTGGCAGGCTACGCCCTTGATCCCTATGAGGGAATCAGATCTACAATCATCCGCCTTTCAGCTTGTCCGTATTTTCCTGCCTTCCCAATCAAGTCAACTCGAGCGGATTCGTAGCCGCTCCCCTTGGGCTGTGCATGAAAGGCTGACAGGGAAGCTTGCCAGTTTTTGGAAAACACTCCAGCAATCAAGTTTGCAGAAAGATCTTTCGGCCGTCGGAAATCCTGTTGCTTGCACCGTGAGACCAGATTAGACTGCGATATCAGGACGATGGAGCAGACCCGTTCTTGCCTCGGCCCCAATCACTCAAGCTCCTGTGCGCTCTTGTCGCTCGAAGCCTCTTCGAATCGTCCCGGAGTTTTACTGAAACTATAAAATCGCTGGTTGGGCACTGCCCGTCCTCAAGAATTGTGATACCGTACAGGTCAAAGAGGAATCTCAATGGAACTGAGATTTGAGTGGGATGAACTGAAGGCCGCCGAGAATTATCGTAAACATGGAGTCAGATTCGAAGAGGGTGCTACAGTATTTCATGATCCGCTGTCTATCACGATCGACGATCCGGACCATTCGACAGATGGGCAACGTTGCATCGACATCGGCATTTCAGAAGATGGTCGCGTCTTGGTGGTAAGCTACACCGAACGGGGTCTGAACATACGCATTATCAGTTGCCGCGAAGCAACACGCAAGGAACGGAGGCAGTATGAAGAAGGTATCGACTGAAACAACCCATACAGATGGTGACGATATGCGAGCTGAATATGACTTTACGGGTGGGACTCGCGGGAAGCACCACAGAGCGATGCAAGCCGGATATACGATTACTATTCACCACGCGGATGGGACAAGGGACGTCAAAGAGGTCAAACCACTGGAGGGAACTATCGTCTTGGCTCCAGATGTGCGGGAGTACTTCCCTGATTCAGAATCAGTGAATGCGGCATTGCGGTCACTCATCAAGCTCATTCCCCGGAAGCGTCAGCCAGCAAGTAGAAGAGCAAAGGGAGCACAGGCAGGATAATAGAACAGCTTCCGGAATATGCTCAAAGTCATTGAGAAGATGCAATTGCTATTCCTGATCCAGCCCAACCACCGCATCGACCGGACCCGATAAAGCTGCGCCGGTCATGCGGGGCGTTCGGCCCTCTGAGACACAAGTCCGCTCTCAAGGCTTCGGAGTTATCAAGTTCAAAGATCCATCAAGAACGGAGCCATTCCATGACCAGTGGAGATAAGATGTCAGTCACTCGTGGGGGACCATCAAAAGGCAAACGGTTCCGCTGGCACTTCGACGAAGTCTCCCAAAAGATTCGTATCGAAAATGAAGATCGCATGGATCTGCACTCGTACACGGTTGAGGAAATCCAGGCGATCTTGAAGACAATTTATCGGGAGTTCCAACAGGGCTATTTCCCTCTTGCCAATAACGTTCAACACCTCAGGGATGGCACTGAGAAAATGGGGCTTGGGAAAGCCATTTTGGAGTTGAAAGGGAGTACGATCTCTCACGCTCAGGGCTCCAGTTATCTTGGAGTCGTTCTGGAAGAATGCGGCTATCTTCTTTGGAATGGGGAACACAAGGGGATACAGTGGCGGCTCAATGATACTGATTTTGATGTAAGCAAGATTAGATCACGGCTGCGGACGACGAACGCGAGACGACCTCAGTAGCCCGAGTGGGCGCTCAAGGTATCGGGACTTGTGTGCCGATCACTTGAGCCGACACTCTGACAACCGGGCAGTCTTTCCTATAGCTCTTCGGCGGGCGCGGCTCAGGCTGGCGTTCAGCTTGCCAACCCTACATGTCAGGAACCAAGGGTGAAAACAACCGAGTACTTCAAATACATGCGAAAGAGACCCGACCGGGCTACAATACAAGACGAATGGATAACGCGTGTGATCCAATCTCCACAGAAGACCGAAATCCAATCGGACGGGAGGATTCGGAAATGGGGATGGATCAAAGAAGCAGATAAGTTCCTTCGGGTCATATTGCTGGAAGACGGGGAAACCGTTCACAATGCTTTCTTCGACAGATCCTTCAAGGAGACGCCGCAATGAGGGTTAAGTACTTTTCGGATACAGACACTGCACTGGTCGAGTTCACAGACAACGAAGTAATGGAAACAAAAGAGATCAGCGAGAATATATACATAGATCTCGATAAACATGGAAATCTTGTAAGTATGACCATTGAGCATGCGCGATCCAACGCCCGTCTCCAAGAATTCTCATACCAGGAAATCGTCAGCCAGTCACGAGAGGAAGCCCGAACAAGCCAATCAAACTGACGAGCAACCAGGCGGCAACTTTGGTGGCACTACTCAGGTCGGTTCAGCGTGGTTGCTTGCAGCTTATCGGCGCCGTTTGGATACAGCGAAGTAAGGAGAACCTGTGGAAGATGATGGCAAGTGTGAAAAGGTCTGGCCTGGGATTAACCCTCTGGCCACACTCAACCACTTCGACACGCAGGAACGGCAGATCATCGAGAGATTTGCTAAGGATCACTGTAGGCGCACCGTTTGATTCAAGCTCAAGCACGTGAGCTTCTTCCCGTCCTCATCCGATTCTCTTGCGATCCGGTTCAGCACCCCATCTTCCCGTCCGTCTCGTGAATGAAGACGCTTTTGGATTCCCCTCCGATTGAGGCGGCCCCTCCATACAGCCTCTTGCTGAGGAGTCTCGAAACCAAAGGGAGGATCCTGGCATGTCCGAGATCTTCATTTCCTATTCGCGAAAAGACAGTCCATTTGTTGCCCGCCTTTACGAAGCCCTCACAAGCCGCCAGCGGGAGGTCTGGGTAGACCTCGAAGACATCCCTCCGACGGCGGTGTGGCGGGAGAAAATCAAGGAAGGCATTAAACAGGTCCGGGCGTTTGTTTTCGTGATCAGTCCCGACTCCATGGTGTCTTCCGAGTGTCAGAAGGAGATCGATTACGCCGTGGCCAGCCACAAGCGCTTCATTCCCGTGCTCCATCGAGCGGTCGACCCCGGGATCGTGCCCGAAGCCGTCGGGCGGCTCAACTGGATTTCGATGCGGGAGCAGGACGACTTCGACAAGGCCCTGGATACGCTCCTGTCAGCCGTCGACACCGACTTGGAGTGGGTGGACGCCCACACGGCCTTGCTGGAGAAAGCCACGGAGTGGGATCGCAAAGGGAGGGACCAGAGCTTGCTGCTGCGCGGCCGGGGGCTCGACGAGGCGGAGGGCTGGCAGGTCCGGAGCGCCGAAAAGGAGCCCAAGCCCACGGAATTGATGGCTACCTTCATCATGAGCAGCCGCCAGGGAGAAACCAGCCGGCAGCGGCGATGGCTGGCAGGGGTCGTCACGGCCCTCGTGGTGACCGTGGTCCTCGCCGGCATCGCCTGGTATCAGCGCGGTGTGGCCAGACAGCGAGGTCAAACCGCTCTGTCTCGGCAGTTGGCCGCTCAAAGCCGCAGCATTGCTGGAGTGGAGGGGCTCGACAAAGCGCTGCTGCTGAGCCTGGCAGCCGATTGGGTCGAAGACACCCTGGAAGCCAGGAGCAGCCTTCTGTCTGCCCTCCTGCACGAACCGTATCCCCTCCAGTTCCTACACGGCCATGTGGGTGCGGTAAGAGCCCTCGCGTTCAGTCCGGACGGTGCCATTCTGGTCTCCGGGGGCAGTGACAAAGGCCTTGTTTTGTGGAGCTCAGCGACCTGGAAGCCCTTCGGGCCGCCGCTGACCGGCCATGAAGACGCCGTCACCGATGCGGTCTTCAGTCCGGACGGCAAGATTCTGGCGAGTGCAGGCAATGATGGAGCCATCTTCTTGTGGGACACGGCCACCAGGTCCCCTCTTGGCCTCCCCTTCAAGGAGCCTTCGGGAAAAGTCTACTGCCTCGCTTTCAGCCCGGATGGCAAGATCCTGGCCTCGGGCTCCAAGGAGGCGGTTCTTCTGTGGGATGTGGGCACGAGGCGCCCTCTCGGGCTGCCTCTCCCAGGTCATGTCGGCTATGTAGGGAGCATCGCCTTCAGCCCGGATGGGAGGCTTCTTGCTTCAGGAGACGGTAAGAGCATCCGCTTGTGGGATGTGGCGACGGCGGAGCCGCTCGGGTCTCCCCTCGAGTATTCGGGGAGGATCAAGCGGATGGCCTTCCATGCGGATGGAAAGACCTTGGCTGCCGTACACTCGAACGTCGTCAACGAGATAGTGCTCTGGAATGTCGAAAATCGCAAGTTGATCAGACGTGCCGAACCGGGAGGGCTGACAGTGGTCACAAGCGCATCCTTTAGCCCGAACGTCGGCATGCTGGCCTTGGGGTACCTTGATAAGACCCTTGTACTTTGGGACATGGAGCTCCACCGTTGCCATGTTACGCCGTTGGCCAGCCATGCGCAGCCGGTCGATGCGGTGGCGTTCAGCCCAAGCGGCACGGTGTTGGCCTCGGGGGGAGAGGATGGCAGCGTCATCGTGTGGGACATGTCGGGGGCTCCGGTCTTGGGCAGAGAGATCTTTCCCAAGCAGGTGATCTCCGAGCCGGACGGAAGGAAGTCCGTACGTAGCTCCTGTGTGGTGGTTAGTCCGGATGGCAAGACAACTGCCCGGGTCGGCACCCAGAAAGTCACTTTCCCAGCCGCACCCAATCACGCGCTGAAGCAGCTCCTGTTCGGCGCCAGTCCCGGTGAAGATCTCTCCAAGGTAAAAGCTCTACTGGCCGACGGATCCCTGGTGATCGAGCAGGACCTGAATGTCACGCTCGTGGACCTTTCCTCCGAGGGTTCCTCGAGCCCTGCGCTTTCCGGCCTTGATGGCGCCAAGGTGCTTGTTGACCTGGCTTTTAGTCCGGACGGAAGATTCCTGGCGACCGCGAAGGATGAGGCTACCCTGCTGGTGTGGGAAGTGGCCACACGGAGCCTCCTGCCATCACCCTCCCGGGGCGAAAGCGGGAGGATCAAGAGCCTGGCCTTCAGCCGGGACGGAAGATTTCTGGCTTGCGGGACCCAAGACACCGTGGAGCTGTTCGAGATGCCTGGATTCAAGCCCGTGGATCCTCCGTTCCGGGGACAGCAGGATGGGGTCTACAGCCTAGCCTTCAGTCCTGATGGAAAGATCCTGGCATCGGGGGGCGGAAAGGGGGACATCCGGTTGTGGGATATGGCCACTCGCCAGCCCATTGGCTCTCCGCTTCGTGGCCATTCCCTGGCCGCGGTAAGCCTGGACTTCAGCCCGGACGGTCGAATCCTGGCTTCGGGCAGCTGGGACCAGGATATCCTGCTGTGGGACGTCTCAAGCGGTACTCCCCTCGGCTCCCCCTTGAAGCGGCACAACGTCAACGTGGGCTCCGTTCGATTCAGCTCCGATGGCAAGATTCTGGCCACGGCGGGTTTGGATGGATCCATCGTCCTTTGGAGCGTGGCCACTCGTCAACCTCTCGGACCGCCGCTCAAAGGCAAGAGCGGTACCATGCTGTTCTTCAGTCCGGATGGCAGCACCTTGATCTCTTCGGGCGGAGCCATGAGCATTCAGTGGGATCTCGGTCTGGGGCTGTGGAAAGCGAGGGCCTGCCGAGTCGCCAACCGCAACCTGACACGCGCGGAATGGCGGCAATACCTGGGCGATGAGCCTTACTCCGTCCTTTGTCCGGATTGTCCCGTGCCGGACGCCGCGCGGTAGACGGAAAACTGAAAGACGGTGGCTGAAAGAGCCGGCCTCTCGCCGGGGGAGGGACCGGTGAGGGGGACCCCGCAGCCATTGCGCGCGAGATGACCGAACGCCGTTCAGACTGTGACGTGATCGTGCTCTTCAGCGTTTTAGAGCTTGACATCGATCTTGCTTTCAGCGATGCGTAATGACCGTGACCCTGAGTTGGAGCATCCATGGGCGTTGATTCAAGAATGCTCGACATCATCCGAAAGATCGGCGAGGTCACTCCTCCCCCTGTCCGATTGAGCAAGCTTTTCGAGAGTCCTGAGCAAGATTTTTTCTCTTTCTCCATCCCCACGCCAGAGCTGGGTGTTCTCGCGAAGGTCTTCGATCTACTGGCACTCTCCTCCATCAACATTCGGTTTTTGGGTGAGCACTTGGGTGGAGACGGGGACCTGCGGGTGCAGATGTGCGTGGACAGCGTCCAGGGGGCGCTTGCCCTGAAGACGATCCAAAGAGAGGATGTCGTGGGGGTGCTCGGAGAATGGCACCACCGTCCCGGCGCGGTCATTTTATCGCTCTATCCTTTCAATGGACAGCCGCACATAGCCGGACGCATCTTCGATACGATGCATGCCGAGGGGATCGAGATCCTCGGGGCCGGCTCCGCCACATCGGTGTTTTCGTGCGTGATTTTGCGCAACAAGGTGGGTCTGGCCGTTTCCAAGCTGAAGACCGCGTTCGTGCTGCCCTGAATTGCAGCTTCCGGGAGCAATCCAGGGGTCAAGCGCGGCCTGAAGACAACATGGTGGGAATCCTTGTGGAGCGTCTGGAAATATTTCCGCTGAAAGTGACGGAGCCCCTTGCGCTGGTTTCCTTCCTCGGGATTCCGCACCAGGGCGGCCTTGCCCAACCGCTGTTCGGGTATCTCTATCGGCAGGGAATCACGAGCTCTTTCTTTACGGAAACCGCGGGGGGCGGGGGCTTCCGAGACATTCTCTTCGCTGTGGCCGAGGAGGTGCTGGAAGGGATCCAAGGGGATCTGGAGTCGTTGCGAATGGCGTTGCGTGCCCGCGCGGTGAGAGTGGACATGCCGGTCGCTCTGGCTCGGATTCTGGGGCCGCACTTCGACATCCGGCCCGGGGTGGCCGGGCACTTGTTCGGCGGGATGGCCAAAGCGGGAATCACGGTGCTTGCCAGCGCCACGACCATCACCACGATGCTCCTCATTGTCCCCCAAAACCAGGAGGAGCAGTTGATCCGGGTCCTCGAATCGATCTTCACCGTGCCCGGAAGACGATGAAGGGGATCCGATCGCCCGTCACCGAGAACGGTTGAGCAGGGAATTCACCGGGACTTGAACCATACGGGCGACCCGCTCAATATGCTTCTTCACCCGCTCCCAACCTCCCCGAAGCGATTCCAGGTCTCCTTGCTGCAGACCTCGATCAACGGTTGATACCGCAAGGGTCAGCTCCCCAAAGGCTTCCTTTGCCCGGAGGGCCATGTCTTTCACGGCTTCCTCGATGCTGAGCAGCTGGATGCTTTGGAGCTTGATTTCGGTGAGGTCTTTGAAGTATCCGACCGTGGCGATTTCCTCGCCTGCTTCGTGGATCAGCGTGGCTGAGAGCAAGATCGGCGTCAGGGTCTTTTCCTTGGTGAGGGCCTGGGTTTCATAGTTGATGAGGAGGCCCGGCCCTCCGTATCCCTCGCCATAGATCTCCTTTTTGATCCTGCGGGCCTCCCCCTCGGGGTAAAGCCGGGTGACATGAAGCTGTGAAAGCGCCTCCTCGCGGGTGTATCCGTAGATGCGGGATGCACCGTCGTTGAACACCAGGATGTTGCCTTTGCGATCGTTGGCAATGATGCCGTCCATCGAGGTAAGGATCAGCTTGTGCTCGAAGTCGTTCCGCTTCTGAATCTCATCGATGGCCTCCTTGAGCCTGGCCCTCGTCCATATTTTTTCTTTCGCGCGTCTGAGGGCCAGCTGCAGGGCCCACCCGCTCACGGGCCGCGCGACGCAATCAGAGGCGCCGAGATCCAATGCCTCCAAGGAGCGCTGCACGTCATCCTGCCCCACGATCACGATGACTTCCAGGTCTGGATTGATTTCCTTCAGGTGGCGCAGAATCTCGATGTTGTCCGTGCCAGGCGCGCTGATGTCGAGAATCGCCATGGAGGGACGGATGGCCTCGCTGAGCTCGACGCCTTCATATCCGCTGCCTGCCATGTGGGCCTCGCAGTCGCTCCCTTCGGGAGAGGCATCCAGCAATTCTGCGACGCCGGCATCCGAGTCGATGATCAAGACTTTGTGCATGGCTGGCTTCTCCGGTCTTCGATGGATTGAAAAGGGACCGCTTTTCAGCAAGCGGGACACGGTCCAGGCACCGTCGACTCATTGGGGTTGCGAACTGGCCGCCTCAGGGAGCCTCATGCGCTCTGACGGGAAGAGCACGGTGAATGTGGATCCTTTTCTCGGTTCCGAACGGACATGGATCGAGCCACCGTGATCGGAGATGATTCGCTGGGTGATCGCAAGGCCAAGCCCGGTTCCGCGCGCTCCCTTGCTGGAAAAGAACGGGTTGAAGATCTTATCGATCACATCCGGGGCCATGCCTTTTCCGGTGTCGGTGACCTCGATGCAGATGCAGCCCTCCGCATTCACAAGAGTCCTCACTGTGACCTCACCGCGCTGGGCATTCTCGGGAAAGGCTTCCAAGGCGTTGGTGAGCAGGTTCAGAATGCAGGCGTGCAGCCCTTCGGGGTCGCCATAGAAACAAGGCAGCACCGCGCTCAGATCCGTCTTTAAGCGGATCCCGCGGCTTTCAGCCTGGGCCGCAAGGCACTCGCACGCTTCCTGGATCAGCTGGTTGATGGAAACCACCTGCAGATCTCCCGAGCTTTTCCGCGCATAGCTCAACAAGTCCAGGCTGAATTTGGTGATGCGGTCGATACTCTGTTTCACCATCTTCCAGCCTTTACTCGCCCCATCAACGTCTCTGCGCGTCAATGCCCTGCTCAGCACAAAACCACCCAGCCTCATCCCGTGGAGGATGTTTTTCACCCCATGGGCCACTTCCGCCATTGCCAGCCCAAGGGCAGCCATCCTTGTCTTTTCAAGCAATTCCTGCTGGAGCTGCTTGATTTGCGTGAGATCCTTGAAGAAGCCCACCGTGGCGACCTCAGCGTCGCATTCGGAGATCACCCTGGCGGAGAGCAGGATGGGAACCAGACGACCGTCCTTTCTGAGCACCTGGGTCTCGAAGTTGATCAGGCGTCCGGGGCCGCCGAATTCGGGACCCAGAATCTGCTTCTTGACTTCCTGCGCCCCCCCTGCAGCGTAGAGCTGGACGACGTTGAGCTTGCACAGGGCTTCCTCACGAGAATAGCCGCAGATCCTGGATGCCCCCTCATTGAAGGTGATGATGTTTCCCTGGGGATCGTTGGCGATGATTCCGTCCATGGACGTTTGAATCAGCTGGTGCTCAAAATCGTGGCGCCTCTGGATTTCCTCCGTGGCATCTTTGAGCATGCACTCGAGGTTCTCCATGTACTCCTTGAGCTTCCCTCGCATCCAGATCTTTTCCCTGGCGCGCCACAACGCCACACCGAGGGCCTTGTCGCTGATGGGCTTGTTGATGAAATCCGATGCATCTAGCTGAAGGGCCTTGATAGCCAATTCCATCTCGCCATGGCCGGTGATGACGATGACTTCCACGTCCGGGTTGAGCCGTTTGAGTCTGCGCAAGACTTCGATCCCGTCCAGACCGGGCATTTTGATCTCGGTGAGCACGACCTCTGGGTGGACCTGCTCGAACGTTGCCAAACCCCTGAGC
>CALBZH010000320.1 GCA_937889795.1 uncultured Syntrophobacteraceae bacterium
GGATGGGACTGGGCGGCTGCAATGGAGGCAAGGCTACCAGCGCATCAGGAGCACGGTCTATGTCTTGATCGGTGGCCTGCTGATTGTCCTGGCCCTCTTTGCCGTGCTGATCGCGGGGTACTCGCTCCTTGAATCCTTTCTGAAGGGGGATACTCAGCTGATCGTGCCGTTGCTGTCTTCCGTGGGGTTGGTTGTGCTGGCCCTCGCCCTGTTCGACGTGGGGAGCTACTTGATCGAAGAGGAAGTCATCCACGGACGCGAGATGTCCCGACCGGACCATATCCGCCATCGGTTGACCAAGTTCTTGACCATTTTGGTGATTGCGCTGGGGCTCGAAGCCTTGGTGTATGTTTTCAAAGTGGGACGGGCGGCCTAGGGTGAAGAAGCCCATGGGGCGGGCCTCGAGCACCTGATGTATCCGACTCTCCTGATTGTCGGGGTCGGACTCCTCCTTGTGTCTCTCGGCGGTTACCAGTATCTGAGCCTGCGGGCTGAGCATCTTGAGCGGACCGAGCGCTCCGGGGCTTTCGGGGGCCTTCAAACGGAAGAGTCCAAGGGCTGTGCATTTCCGCATTCCGCATCCTCCATGTTTGGTTGAAGAGGGATATCGCCTGGGACCGCATGGCGCCCTCTTCGATATTTTGGCCTCAGATGCCGATTTCCCGCCAGATAACTTCAAGCACGGTTGCTCCCTCGAGGCATGCTTCATCCAGCAGTGAGGGCGCCCCACGCACACCTGCTCTGCTCCCTCATCTCCCAGCAATCGGAGATTCGACTGTTCATGACTCGATGCTTGGTGTAGTCTTTTCAAATCGATCCATTTCGGCATTGCGTCCTTGGCTTGCCCATCGAGACCGCTCCGTCCAGCGTCGATAAGGCGAGCGCCACGCTTGTTGTCCCGATATCTTTACCCATTCCGATTCATGAGGTAGACACCATGGCTCTTAAGAAACGGATTGGCATCGCGGAAGATCACACCATTCTGAGAGCAGGGTTGCGCATGCTCGTGACCTCCAACCCGGATTTCGAGGTCGTCGGCGAGGCCCAAGATGGGATCGAAGCCATTAAGATGGCGGAAAGCCTCCATCCCGATGTCATCCTGATGGACCTTTCGATGCCGCGCATGAACGGCATGGGGGCCATCCAGGAGATCAAGCGCACCGTGCCTGAAACCAAGGTGCTCGTCCTGACGGTGCATAAAACGGAAGAGTATATCCTGGAGGCCTTGCGATCGGGTGCGGACGGGTATGTCCTCAAGGACGCCACGCATAACGAGCTCATGCACGCTCTCGATTGCGTCTTGTCGGGGAACAGCTACCTGAGCGCCGGCATTTCAGAGCAGGTGATCGAAGGATATATCGGTACCAAGCGTGGTGGGGGACAATCGACCTCTTGGGACAGGCTGACGCAGCGGGAGCGGGACATCTTGAAGATGATCGCCGAAGGCTACCGGAACAAGGAAATTGCAGAGTATCTGTGCCTGAGTGCCAAGACGGTGGAAAAACATCGAGCTAATCTCATGAGGAAGCTGGACTTGCACAGCGTGTCATCCCTTACGGCATTCGCCATGGAAAAAGGGCTGGTGACCAAGCGCATTGAACGTTCCCCTCGGGCGGCAGCGTCCGGCAAGCCCAGGGGAGGTGAGACAAAGGGATAATGGCCTGCGGGGCTCGAAGCCACCTAGAGGCCAATTCGCTCTTGACCGACGGTTCGGGCTCTCGGTAGAGTGGCGCACGGCGATGGATGATGGGACTGGGGAATATCGAAGGAGAGCGTCATGAGCTCGACCGTGGGGCAGGAGGACTGGCAGGCTCTGATGGAAGTGCTTCAGGAAGCCATTCAAGCGCTTTCGGGAAAACAGACTGAGCCCGTCAAGCTGAAGATCCTCGAATTCTCGAGCACGGCCGCCATGCTGGAGCTGCAGGATCTGGCCGACTGCGCTGGCCGGTTCGAAGGGTTTCTCCTTTCGACGGTGGCTCCCGACTGGGACGACGAAGCCACGGCGACGCTCAGCTTCTCGATGGGCGCCCTGGTTGAGAAGATGCAGATGTCTTCCTACAGTCCCGCGTTTTCCTCCGGCTTGAGCGAAGTCCTGATGTACCTGGACTTCTACGGTGACGACGAGGGAGCTGCGGAGCCGGAGCCCGAGCCCGAGCCTCCCGCGCCTCCACCTGCGGAAACCCTGGAGCCCGTGGCGGAATCGTCTCCGCCTGTGCCTGCAACGCCTGAAAAAGAGGCCGTTATGGCATCAGCCTCTTCGAGCGATGCGCCCTCAGCCGTCGACGAAGACGCCCTTCTGGCGGAGATTTTCGCGGAGGTCGAGTCCCCCGAGGAGCCCCATGACGAGCCATTACCCGAGGTCAGTCCCGCCACGGCGGTCACTTCAGTCGCTTCAGAGCCTCCTGCCGTTCCTCGGCCGCGTCCAACTTCCCCTGAATGCGACACCGACGTCGACGGCTATGTGATCGACCGACTGGATTGGTACCAGGAAGTACTTCGAGAGGATCCGAGGTCGAGGCTCTTCGTTGTCCTGGCCGAAGAGCTTTGTGATTCCGGGCTTTGGGATCAGGCCATCGAAGTGTGCAGGCAGGGTTTGGCGAATCATCCTGATTCCCTGCGAGGGCAAATTCTGTTGGGCAGAGCGCTCCTGGAAAGTGGGAGGCCGGCCGAAGCCCATGCCGTGCTGATCGAGGTACACAGGGCGATTGCCGACAGCGCGATCCTGTACCACCTCCTGGCGCGCCTTGACGAGGCCGGAGGGGACTTGCGGCTCGTGGACGGGTTTCGTCAGACGGGGCGGTTCCTCGAGGAGGAAAGCCGGAGATTGGCTTTCGACCGTATGGCCAGACCGCCGATGCCGATATCGCCCCCTGTGGCCAAGGTGTCCGTCCCGCAGCCTCCAGTGGAGGAGCCGGGTCCTGAGAAGGGCTCCGTCGAAGCGGGGGTTCTCGGATGGCTGCTCAGGCTGCAGGATGTCTTTGCCCAAAGGGAGCTCGTTAGCCCGGTGATCTCACCGCTGTTCAGCGACGAGGATCGCGCCGCCCTCAGGGTTCTTCTGACCGTGCCCGTTTCATGACTGTCCCGATCCTGATGTCCTGCCCGTCGGAGACTTCTCCCGCTTTCCGTTCGCCTTTTCCTGAAACGAGATTGATGGGGTGCTCCAGTGAAAATGACCCTGGCACTCTATAGCTATCGGAATCTTTGGGTCCGGAGGCTGACGACCGCCCTGACAGCGGGAGGAATGGGGCTTGTCGTCTTTGTCTTCGCAACGGTTCTCATGCTTGCGGAAGGCCTGGAGGCGACGCTCGTCAGCACCGGCACGCGCGACAACGTGACGATCATCCGGCGCGCTTCGGAAGTGGAAGTCCAAAGCATGATCAACAGGGACGAAGCGGCGATCCTGGAAAACCTACCGGGGATTGACATGGATCGAGACGGGCGGAAATTGGCTGCCCGGGAGCTGGTTGTCCTGATCGGCTTGCGAAAGAAGGGAGCGATCAGCCTTGCCAATGTCACCGTGAGGGGCGTCGAGCCTAGCGTTTCGTTCGCCCTGCGTCCCAATGTGCGCATTGTCTCGGGGAGGCCGTTTTCTGAAGGACGTGCCGAGGTCGTCATTGGCAAGTCCCTGGCCAAGCGTTTTTCAATCGGGGGGCTGGGGGAGACGATGTCCTTCGGGGCTCGAGCCTGGAGCGTCGTTGGGATTTTGGACGCAAGTGGCGCCGCCTTCGATTCGGAAATATGGGGCGACATCGATTTGCTGATGGCGACCTTTCGACGCCCCGTGTACTCGTCGATGCTGGCCCGATTGAGCGATGCGTCTTCCTTTCCCGGATTTAAGGAGTCTGTTCTCCGTGATCCTCGCCTCACCGTGGATGTTTGGCGAGAGTCGGACTACTACGGAGCCCAGTCAGCTCTGATGGCCCGGTTTATCCGCATTCTGGGCATCACGCTGACGTTCATCTTCAGTCTTGGAGCCGTTATTGGGGCCATGGTGACCATGTATGCGGCCGTGGCAGGAAGGACGGCGGAAATCGGGACGTTGAGGGCACTTGGCTTCGGACGCCGGACGATCCTGTTCACTTTCTTGGCTGAATCGCTGCTGCTCGGCGTCCTTGGGGGGGTGGTTGGACTAGCAGCCGCCTCGCTCCTGGATCGCTTCACCATCTCGACCATGAACTGGCAGACGTTCTCGGAGCTCAGCTTTCGCTTCACCCTGAACAGGACTATCGTCGGTCGAGCCATGGTCTTTTCAATGACCATGGGGGTTGTCGGGGGGATGCTGCCCGCTGCGAGAGCGGCCCGCCTCGGCATCGTAGAGGCACTTCGATCCAAATAAAGCCAGGATTAAGCCGTCTCGTTCAAATGCTCCGGGCGCAGCAGGTCGAACACGGTCTTCACCGGGTTGAATGTGATCAGCGGAACCTCGACAAACAGGGTGATCCAGTCCGACATGGAGCCGTTCCAGAGCCCAGGCAGCTCGATCGCACGCAGTTCCTTCCCGTCCTTGCTTTTCTTCGATATGAACACCGCATCCGGATCGACGAACCGGTGAAGGTCGTACGGGATTCCTTTGTGATCGCGAAGGGCGCAGACCACGTCGACGGGATTAAAATGCGTTGAGCTGTTCCAGATTTTGCTCTGATCCGGGTCCTCGAGATTGACTTGCGCCTTCTCGACAATTTGAAGGGAAGGCAGGCCGTCGTTGTCCGCAACCCAGAACGGAGCCCCCCCCGGCTCTCCCGCATTGGGGACGACGCCGCACACGCGTATCGGACGGTGAAGCTTTTCGATCAGATAGGACCGCTTCCGTTCGGCCCCCCACTGCTCGAAGTCACCGGGAAAAGCCAGCAGCAGGTCCCCACGGGCAAAACGCGCGGCCTCATCCAGCGCGGGCTCGTCCGGCCGCTCCTCCAAACGTCGCAGAAGCCCGTGCACCTTGTCTTGAACCTCCACGAGGAGGCCTCCAATCACCTGTTTCCAATGGCTGGTTGTCTCTTTCAAACGATCGGGAACCAGATTGTCGATGTTCTTGATGTAAACGAGGTCTCCCGCCAAGTCGTTCAGGTTCTCGATCAAAGCGCCGTGTCCACCCGGTCGGAACAGAAGTCGACCATTGCGTTCTCGAAAGGGAAAATTACGTTCGTCGACGGCGATGGTGTCGGTACTCGGCTTCTGGTGGGAGAAGCTCACGCCGAACGTTACGCCCAACCGCTCTTCGTACCGCTGTCTCACGGTGCTCAGCAACGCTTCAAACCGCGCTTCGTGCTCGGGAGAAACCGTGAAGTGAAGGCGGCAGGTGCGGCTGTTCGGCGAGACGTACTGAACGGATTCCACGAGATGCTCTTCGAGCGCGGTGCGCTGCTCATCGGGGTAGCGATGGAATTTCAGCAGGGCCTTGGGGAGCGTCGCGTAGTCCAGGCCACGATCGAGGAGGAGGTATTCCAGGATGAGGCGAAACTGCCCGCGATGAGCGAGCGAGCCCAATGACCAGCCGTCCCTGGCGAGGGCTTGCTCCAGATCTTCCTTGAAAGCGAACGAGCGAAGATTGTCCATGAATCGCAGAAAGTCGCAGGCGATGGCCACCCCTTGCTCGACGCGGAGGTAGAGCTCTTCGCACTCCAGATACTGCGGGATGTAATAGAGCTGAATGAGAGACTGGAACATCCGGGTGGCTGCCCCCGATGCGGGGACGAACTTCCCGAATCGATCCTGCGTGGCTGCCTGATGGTGCAGCGTCAAGTAGCCGTTGATCCGCTCCGGGGCGATCCTCCATATCCCGCTTTCGGGGGTGCACGGCTTCAGCAATCTCAGGTGAACCGAGGACCTGCTGAATAGGTCCAAATGCCGCCGAACTTGATCCTCCGAGATAGCCATCGACTCCATCTGGCGGAGGTCCGCGTCAGTAAAGATGACCTGGATCATGGAACGCTCCGAGCACGGTTACTTTGATGGGACTTCTTCAATCTTTGCCTTCGATCTTAGCTCCGCTGTGTAGGCCGTCAGCATATCTGCGATCTTCTGCTGCTTGAGGTGCTCTTCAATGGTGGGCTTCATCTCCTCGAAAGGCATGTCCCCAGGCTCTTTGCGATCAGCCACCTTGATGAGGTGATACCCGAACTGGGTTTCCACGACATCGCTCATTTCCCCGGGCTTCAGCGCGAAGGCGGCTTCTTCGAATGAAGCGACCATCTGGCCTCGTTGGAAGTAGTCGAGGTCACCTCCCTTCGCCGCGCTGGGGCAATCCGAATTATCCTTCGCCACAGTTGCGAAGTCCTCCCCGTTTTCCACCCTTTTTTTGAGGGAGAGAATCTTCTCTCGCGCCTTGGCTTTGTCCTGATCCGTGGCCTGCTGATCCACCTTCACGAGAATGTGGCTCGCCCGCACCTGCTCGGGGACTTTGAAGAGGCTGGGGTTTTGTTCGTAAAACACCTTGATGTCGGCCTCGGCGACCGTCGCCTTCGGGGTCACCTCCCGCTCGACGACGGCGCGGATGGCTAGCCGCCGCCGGTATTCGGTACGGACGTCGGCTTCCGTCACCTTCATTCGGGCCAATATGGCCTCGAATTGCTCAGGTTTGGGAAACCGAGCCTTGAACTTGCTCATTTCCTCGTCCACCTGCGCATCCGTCACGGAAATACCGAGCTTCTGACTCTCCTGAAGCAGCAATATCCGGTCGACCATTCCATCCAACACCTTCTTACGAATGGCCTCCTTCTTCGCCGGATCGGGGGATTGCTCAGGCTGCGCCGTCTGGCCCTCGTATCGGGCCATCTCTTTGTCGAGGGACTCCTGCCCGATGGGCTCGCCATTTACGCGTAGGATCACATTCTCGGCCTTCTTGTCGGCGTCGGCCGAATACGCCTCAGGTGCGGGGCTCGCCATGAGAAGCCATACAACTATCCAAAGCACAGCATTCACCCTGCGGCATCGTGTCATGTCATCCTCCTGCAGCATGCGAAAGACAAGTCTTGGATCACCGGCGACGGCTGCAGAGGCATCCTCTTCCGCCGTCCGGGCACCTTTGGTCGTCCCCGGCTCACGCAAAAAAACAACCCACAAGAGGTGGAGCGCTTCCCCTGTGGGCTGAGAGGTCCGTCCTGTCAACATTGTCAAAAGCGGGGCGGATGATTTCCTGGCTCCCAGGGACTCAAACCCCTTATGAGGCGCCCATCCATTTCCCCTTGAAATGGCTGTTCATGAAGGCTAATAGGAACCGTTTCCAAGCTTGTTTCGGTCATATATCATAGGGTTGTCTTGGATGCATAGCAAAAAGAAAGGCGAATGATATGGTCACGTTACCCTGGAAAGTTGCCATGGGGCTTGTTCTGGTGGCCGCCTCAGCTCTCATGGGAATTGTCCATGCCGTTGTGTTCGAAGACCCGAAGACACTCGTATTCTACCTTGCCCTGGACGTGGTCTTCGTCCCGGTTCAGGTTCTCCTCGTCACCCTGATCATCGAACGGCTCCTGAATGAGCGCGAAAAGCGTAGTCTAATGCGAAAGATGAATATGGTGGTTGGGGCCTTCTTCAGTGAGCTCGGTCATGACATGCTCTCCGAAATGCGTGGGGTCTGTGTGAATTTCGGCGAGCTCCAGTCGCACCTCTCCATCAAAGGCAACTGGGATCGGAATGCGTTTGAGAGTGCCCTGCGTTGGCTGGGTGAATTCCAATGCCGACTGGATGGAGGGGCTGTTCAATTAGGACGTCTGAAGGCCTTTCTGCTGACCAAGAGAAGCTTTGTTTTGGGACTCCTGCAAAACCCTATTCTCCTCGAGCACGAGTCGTTCACGGATCTGCTCTGGGCCGTGTGCCATCTGACCGAAGAGCTCGATGCGCGTGAGGATATCGACCATCTGCCGCCTTCGGACCTTCGCCACCTGGAAGGGGACATGGTCCGCGCTTTCGGTTGCCTGCTGCGCGAATGGCTCAGTTACATGCAGCACCTCAAGGGGGATTACCCGTACATGTATTCCCTCTCGGTGCGGACGAACCCATTCAGTCCCAAGGCCTCCCCAATCGTGGAATCGTGATGGCCCACCCTGCAGGGCGGCGAAAGCGATCAATCATACGGACGAGATGCCAGATGCTGGATGCCGGATCAAGATCCCTTCGGCTCCGCGTTCGTTTCATCTGGCATCCGGAATCTGGTATCTAGCATCGATCTCGTAAAGGTGCAGAAATTTGCCCCGCCGTTCTAGGGCTCTGTCAAACTTGTTTCGCAAGGTACACCCCCCTTTGATTCCCCCTGGAGGGGGGGGTGTTTACTTGCCCGGCATAACTTCTTTGACGGAGCACTAGGGCAGTCACGGTGCTCCTCTGCCGCGCCGCGCGTAGAACGCGGTGCGCCAGGTGGGGAACGTCCCTGACTCGATGGCCGCTCGTATGTCGTCCATGAGGCTGAGGTAATAGTGGAGATTGTGGAGGGTGAGCAATCGGTAGGCCAGGAGCTCGCGGGCCAGGAAGAGGTGCCTCAGATACGCCCGTGAGAACCGACGGCAGGTGTAGCAATGGCACTCGGGCTCGATGGGGTCCGGGTCTTCCGTATAACAGCTGTTCTTGATCTGCATCGCTCCCCGGGATGTGAAGAGCATGCCGTTTCGTGCGTTTCGCGTCGGCATGACGCAATCGAACATGTCGACCCCGAGACGGACGCCTTCAACCAAATCCTCGGGGGTTCCAACGCCCATCAGGTACCGAGGACGGTCTCCCGGAAGATGCGGGGTCACTTCATCGAGGACGCGGAGCATGTCTTCCTTTGGCTCTCCGACCGAGAGGCTTCCCAATGCGTAACCGTCAAAGCCGATGTGCTTCATCTGCTCGAGACAAGCAAGGCGCAGATCAGTGAAGACGCTCCCCTGAATGATGCCGAAGAGCGCTTGATTTCCTCCCTGGTGCGCACTCTTGCAGCGCTCGGCCCAGCGCAGTGTCAGCTGCATCGATCTTTCGGCGTAGGATCGCTCCACGGGATAGGGGGTGCACTCATCGAAGCACATGGCGATGTCGGAGCCGAGCTTCATCTGGATTTCCATCGAGGTTTCAGGACGGATGAGGTGCCGTGATCCGTCGAGGTGGGATTGGAACCAGACGCCGTCTTCTTCGATCTTATTGATCCTGGCCAGGCTGAAGACCTGAAATCCACCGCTGTCGGTCAGAATGGAGCCGTTCCAGTTCATGAATCGATGGAGACCGCCCAGCTTTTCAACGCGATCCGCCCCGGGCCTGAGGAAAAGGTGATACGTATTCCCAAGGATGATGCGGGCGCCGAGGCTTTCCAGCTCATCGGGCGTCAGGCTTTTCACGGTTGCCTGCGTGCCGACGGGCATGAAAACGGGGGTCTCAATCGTTCCGTGCGTCGTCGTCAAGCGGCCTCTGCGTGCTTCGGTTGTGGAATCCTGGGTGATGATCTCAAATTTCACCAACGCAATCCTCTTCCGGAAAGGTGGAGCATCGGGGTGGGCGCCTGCTCCGGTCACAGGAGAAGCATGGCGTCCCCATAGCTGAAAAAGCGGTAGCGGTTCTGGACGGCCGCGCGGTAGGCTTCGAGGAGGGTTTGCCGTCCGGCGAAGGCGGATACCAGGAGCAAGAGGGATGACCGGGGCAAATGGAAGTTGGTGACCATCGTGTCGACGATTCGGAATTCGTATCCCGGGTAGATATAATGACCGCATAGGCCGCGGATCGGAGCAAGTCGATGCGACCGCGCCGCCGCCCATTCAAGTGCCCGTACAACGGTCGTCCCAACGGCGACGACCCGCCGGCCTTCCTCCTTGGCCTTCAAAATGCTGGATACGGCCTGCTCGTTGATCTCCACATATTCGGAATGAATGACATGATCACGAATGTCGGACACGCGCATGGGAGCGAACGTCCCGTAGCCCACATGAAGGGTGACCGAAATCCGCTCGATCCCACGCGCATGCAGCGACTCGAGCAGCTCGTCGGTGAAATGAAGACCCGCGGTGGGTGCCGCGACGGCCCCTGCTCTTGCTGCGTAGACCGTCTGGTAGGCTCGGGTGTCATTCGTCTCGCCGCATATTTCCGGAGCGCGCTGGATATAGGGAGGCAGTGGCACGTGGCCGATCCGGTCGAGCACTTCCAAAAGCGGTTCCGACACAAGGAAACGTACCTTCACTCTACCCTCGCAGGGCTCGGACACGACAACCGCTTCGGTTTCCCCGTTCAGCAGCAAGCGGCCGCCGGGTCGGGCTGGCTTGGAGGACCGAATGAGGCATTCGTAGCCGTCGCCGGCACCATTGTCGTTGCCTTTGTAAGGATCTAGTACCAGGAGCTCCACCTGGCCGCCCGTTTCTTTGACCCCGTGAAGGCGGGCCGGGACCACGCGTGTGTCGTTCACGACAAGGACGTCGCCCGGCACGAGATATTCCGAAAGGTCTCGGAACCATCGGTGCGTCACACGCTGACGCGCCCGGTCCAGCACGAGAAGCCGTGACGACTCCCGTGACGGTGCTGGAAGCTGTGCGATCAGCTCCGGCGGGAGGTCGTAATCGTAGTCGTCGATGCTGAACGATGCGGCGTCGATGCTATCCGCCATGGTGTCTGCCCCAGTAGACCAGAAGAAGCCCCAGGATCATGAGCGCGGCGCCAAGGAGACGCAGGTGCTTGGACTCCATGGTGCTCACTTTGAGCATCCATTCCTTCAGCAGCTCGGGAGATGCGAGGTAGGGCAGTCCCTCGAAGAAACAGATCAATCCCAATACGGTCACGAAATACTCATGCGTCATCCGGAACCCCCTCGTCCTGCCCAGAATGTCGTTGCTTTCACGGCTGATTCGCCTAACATATTTTCCCATGAAAGCAAAGCTCGGCGAGTGGAATGTCGCTTGCCGGGTCGTAGCGCGACGCCGCAGCATTCAGGACAAGGAGGACCAGGAGCCATGCCGTCAAGTTGGGTTGAAATCGATCTGGCTGCTCTAAGACACAACTTTCAACAGGCGAGGGACCGGCTCGGGGCAGATACGTGCGTCGTGGGCGTCGTGAAATCAGATGCGTACGGACACGGAATGATCCCGGTGGCGCGTGAGCTGGTTGCCTGCGGAGCGTCGTTTCTGGCGGTGAGCAAGTACTGGGAAGCGCGAGACCTCCACGAGGCGGGATTGAGGGCGCCCGTGCTGGTGCTGCTCGGAGTCGAGCCGGCGGATATGGAAGAAGCGGTCGCGCATGAGGCCCGTCCGGTGGTTTTCCGGCCAGACCACGCTCGGCTTCTCAGTGCGGCTGCTCAGAAGGTGGGACGGCCCGTCCGGATTCATCTCAAGGTCGACACGGGGATGGGACGGCTGGGGGTTCCCTGGCAGCATGTCGCGGCCTTTCTGGATGAGACGCTCTCTTTGCCGGGCATCGAGCTCGAGGGGGTGCTTTCCCATTTTGCCGTGGCCGACGAAGCGGACAAGGCTTACTGCGACTGCCAAGTGGATCGATTCGCGGATGTGCTGAAAATGATCGCGGAGCGAGGCTGCACCGTGACCTACGCGCACATTGCCAACAGCGCCGGCCTGCTCGATCTCCAGCATGCCCATTTCCACATGGTGCGCCCCGGGATCATGCTCTACGGGGCGCAACCCTCCGGGGAGCTCCTGCGCCCCGCCCCGTTGAAGCCCGTCATGAGGTTCAAATCGAAGATCCTGCAGCTCAAGGAGGTGCCCGCGGATCATCCGGTCGGCTACGGCAGGACGTATGTCACGACCAAGCCGTCGCGCATCGCGACCATCCCGGTGGGATACGACGACGGGTACTCGAGGCTGCTTTCGAACAAGGGACAGGTCCTGGTGAGAGGCCAACGGGCGCCTTTGGTGGGGCGGGTTTCAATGAACATGGTCACGGTGGACGTGACCCACATCCCTTCGGCTGTCGAGGACGATGAAGTCGTGCTCATGGGAGATCAGGGGTCCGAGCGGATTTCCGCGGACGAGATCGCCCAGTGGTGCGGCACGATCAGCTACGAGGTGCTCTGCAACATCGGCCGGAATCACGACCGCATCTTTCTGAATGGTCTTGGGTGAAGGCCGCCGCGTCTCTGGTGGGGAGCAAGGCCGAGCTTCTTGAGCTCGGCCTCGTCGAAGGTGTGGGGGAAGGAGACCTTCCCCCAGTGTTTTTTCTAGAGTACCCGTGTGGTTCGAACCGCTCTGTCCACATCCGGGGACGTGTCCTGAATGGTGACGGTCCAGGTGATGTTCCCCGCTGCCGTCGGAGTGAAGGACGGGAATGTGAACGCTCTCAAGACACCGCCGACGGGAGCATTGACAAGCAAGGTCTCCTGGTAAACCGTGACGCCGTTCTGCACGCCCACCACGGTGGCCGGCATCGGAGCATCCAGTCTTCCACCGTTGCGCACCCGCAAGATGATGGTTACGCGCTGCCCGAGCGTCCTTCGAACGGTCGTCGTGGTGGCGAACGAAGCGATGTCCAGGTCTACCGGAACGGACGGATTGATGGTCACGCTGGAGGTTGCGGTGGTCGTCGAGCTGCAGCTGTCCGTGGCGGTGAAGGTGACCGTTGTGGTGCCCACCGGGAAGCTTGCGGGCGCATCATTGGTAAAGGATGCCAGGTTGCCCCCCGAATCGGTGGCGGTGGCACTTCCCAGGAACGCGACGATCGCCGGGTCGGAAGACGGAATGGAAACGGAGCCGACGGGAGCCGTCAAGGTGATCGGCGCCGGAGCCGTCACAGCGGGGGCGTTGTTGGGCGTTCCGAGCACGGTGACCGTTGCACTCGTCGACCCCAAGAGACCAATGCTGTCACGGGCCGTGAAAGTCACGGTCGTGGTGCCCACGGGGAAGATGGCGGGCGCGTTGTTGGTGATCGACGCGGACACGTTGCCGTCCTCCAGGTCGCTCGCCGTTGCGTTTGCGATGAAGACCAGAATTGCCTGATCGGAAGACGGGATGCCGTCCGAACAAAGCGACGCCTGGAGCGTGATGTTTGCCGGCGGCGTAACGACTGGCGCATTCAGCCCGCCGGTGCCGGGGAGTACCGTGACCGTGACCGTTGCCGGCCCAGCCACATTTCCGACCAAGTCCTGAATCGTGTAAGCAAAGCTCGCCGCACCGGAAAAGCCTGCGGCGGGTGAAAACGTGATGGTGCCCGAGGGGTTGGGAATCGCCGATCCTGCGCCCACGGGGGATACCGCGCTGACCGATAGGCTGGCGACGTTCAGGGAGCCGGTGTCATTGGC
>CALBZH010000321.1 GCA_937889795.1 uncultured Syntrophobacteraceae bacterium
CGAGAGAGGGAATCACTTCTGTAGCCGATGCTACGCGGCAGAAGAATCAGGCGCAAAAAATCGGCACCCTGGTACAGGACGGCGGAAGTCATCACTCATGAGGCCGAGATGCCAGATGCTGGATGCCGGATAAAGATCCCTTCGGCTGCGCGTTCGTTTCATCTAGCATCCGGAATCTGGCATCTAGTATCGATCTCGTGCAGGTGCAGAACTTCTGTCGCGCTGTACTCGAGCCGAGTGGGCGCCCGGTCCACCCCGTCATAGGAGCTCCGTCCCAAAGGGGAGAGTGAGCGTTCTTCCCTGCTGGATAATTTTCCCGGCTTCCTTGAGGCTCTTCATCGCCCGGGTAATGCTGACCCGGTGCGATCCAGTGAGGAAGCTCAGGTCCTCGTGGGTGAGTGGGAACTGGATCGTGTAGCCGTTTGCCCCCCTCACCCCGTGCTCGCGCGAGACATTCAAGAGCACGCTGTGGAGCCGGTCTTCGAGGCTCGACAGGGACATGCTCCCCACCCGGTCCGTGAGGGATGCGATCGTCGTGCTCAGATTCCGTATGACCTGCAGCCCGATGTTCGGGTAGTCCAGGACGATCTTTTCAAAAGACGCCTTGCTGAAGCCGCAAGTAAGGGTCTTTTCCATGCACCAAGCGGTGACCGGATAGTCTATTTCTTCGCTCAGCATGTTTTCGCCGAGGAAATCCCCGGCTTTCCGGATATCGAGGGTGATTTCGATCCCGTCTTCAAGCGTTTTGCTTAGCTTGACCCTCCCGGCCTTTATGAGAAACATGGAGTTGGCCCTGTCTCCCTGGAGGAAGATCGACTCGCCGCGCTCGTGTAATCTTCGCATGGCGCGTTCGGCGAGAGCCCCCAGTTCTTCGGGCTGGAGGTTCTTGAAGACCCAAAGATTTCCGATGCAGTTGGAGGAAAGCGCTAACTCCTCTCCCGCAAGCTCTCGACAAAGACATCCCGAAGCCATGATCTTTCTCCTGTGGTCAACCGGGCGGTGAATGGTCGGCAAAGCCGATGGGAATGACCAAAACAAGCTCCTCGTCCGTGATGTCGAGAAGCTCGCTGATCTCTTTTTGAATGGACTTCCAGCCGGTCATCCCGCATGAGCCGATGCCCCTTGCATCAGCTGCAAGCAGCATCGACCATTCTATACTCCGCACGATTCAATTCTGGACCGTTGTCATCCCGAACGAATATGAGGGATCTTTGGATCTCTCTCTTCGTTCGAGATGACAGAGAATCCATTTTTCAGCCGTTCGGAGTATACTATATCCGATCGGATCCGGCGTCCTTGTAGCGGGGGCTACATGTGCGCGTCTACGAGATTCTAAGTGTCGATTTGATGTCTTGCGCCAGCAAAGATCGGAGATTTTGTGACCTGGGTGCGGCATGCGTGGCCAAAACCTCCTTGTTCTCTGGTGTGGGAGTCAATAGCGCTGCTGTCAGGACATCGCATGGCTGCTTCCGAAAGGGGGATCAGCGATGAAAACGCAGCACACACATTGGAGCCCTATCTTGCCCCTTCCTTGATCTCGGCAGAATTATAGTTGTCAAGCGAGCGGCTCATGCTATACAAAGAGAGTAAAAAAAGAGGCAATGAAGTCTGCCTGAACCGCCCTTGCGCAAGGGCTGATGACTTCTACCAGTCGGGTAGGAGTTGTGAGGAAGCGATGGTCACCCTGCCCCGGTTGGATCTCCCAAGCGGGGTTTTGCTTTTTTTTGGGGTGATGGGGTCCTCTCGGACGTCTTGCATGATTGTTGAATCATGAGGTTTTACGCCAGCGGTAGGGCTCATCGGTGTGCCGGCACCCAGCATCACTTGCGATACCATGGAGTTGGAGAGACCTGGAAGGCCTAAAAGACCTCAGCAACTGCGGGTGAGATAACCCAGGGAGGAGGGTTGTGCCATGGTTGAAACACATGATGACGTCGTAAAGGGAAAGCACCTGCCAAGGGTTGGGCAAACGGTGCGTAGCAAGAAGTACGGGACACTCTGGCGTGTCATGGAAAAGCGAGAGGTGTGGGCGAACACAACGGACGATCCGGAGTCTGGGAATCCGCGTCTGCTTCCGGCGATCTATCTTTGCTACTGGAAGATCAGGGAAGGGGTGATGCCCGGTATCGGGAAGATGATGGGGTACGCCTATACGCTCCACGACACGACGTTTGAAACGAACTGGGAGATTCTGGGTGACTCGTGACCGATGGACAGGCAATGCCAGGAAACCGTAAGATCGTCAGTCAATGGATTGCGATGAGCTGGGTGCCGGCCAAACACCTGGAGGATTGAGGGTTGCCACAGACTGGGAGGGGACCTGCGTGAAGCAATTCGGCGCGCATTGAGGATGGTCGATAATCACCTTCACGAGTGAGCCCATGGCAAGAGGCTGCCCGTTTTGCGATGCCACGCCCAAGGTGCTGGAAAACGCCCATGCGTTCGCGATTTACGATTCCTATCCAGTCAGCCCCGGACATCTTCTGGTGATCCCCAAACGCCATTACGCTGACTTCTTCGATTCCACCCCGGAAGAGCTGGAAGCCGTCCAAGCCCTTCTTTGGGAAGGCAGGCTCTTGCTTGAACGAGAGTATGCTCCAAACGGCTACAATGTCGGGGTGAACTGCGGGATTCCTTCCGGGCAGACGATCCTGCATGTGCACGTCCATTTGATTCCGAGATACGACGGTGATGTGGAAGACCCGACGGGCGGTGTTCGAGGCGTGATTCCCGCCAAACAATACTACCCTCCGAGCAGCACCTGAAAGACTTATTCCGCTTACCTCTCGGACAAGCTCCGAAGACGAAAACCCTTGGCGATAATGGGGTACGGATCGGCTACGGCTGGAAAGCTCCTTCTCACATTCTCGACGTCCTGGGGCTGGGTCCTTGCGGGAAGGGTCGTGGACCGTTTCGGCAAAGGGCTTCGCACGGCCCCGAGAGAGGCCCTCATCGCCGAGGCCTCACAAATGAGTAGACTGGGGCATTCGTTCGGGTTGTATTCCTCTTCTTCGTGAAGGAGAATAAGCCGCGAACGCAGGCGACCATAGTCCACCCTTTCTCTCGATGGCGGACTCTCAACCGGCGCCTGAAGGCCTTCCTTCTGGTCGCCCTTCTCTTCACTCTCGGCAACTCATCAAACCAGTTCCTGCTTGTTCGGGCGAACCGTCTCGGCTTCGAGACCTCGGGCGTTATTCTGGCCCTTCTTGCCTGCAATGTCGTCTACGCGCGAAGCGCCTATCCGGCGGGTCGGCTATCCAGGTTTCAGTCGAACGGCTTCTGGCGGCCTTGGGCATGTTCTTCGTCGTTCCCTGTCTGACTGCCGCAGA
>CALBZH010000322.1 GCA_937889795.1 uncultured Syntrophobacteraceae bacterium
CCACCGAGATCTACACTCTTTCCCTACACGACGCTCTTCCGATCTGGCCGAACGCTTCGGGCTGGTCAATCGGGTGGTGCCCGCGGATCAGCTGCTCGAAGAAACGAAGAAATGGGCTCAGGAAATGGCCCAGTTCAGCAGCTTCACCCTGGCGCTGGGCAAGCGGGCCTTTTACGAGCAGGTCGACCTCCCCGAATCTTCGGCATATGCCCATGCCAAGGATGTGATCGCCATGAACTGCCTCGCCGAGGACGCTCGGGAAGGGATGAGCGCCTTTCTGGCAAAGCGCCCGCCCAAATGGAAAGACCGCTGACTCCCAATGACGGACGAATGTTTCTGTGTGCTCGGATGCCGGCTCATGAAAGCGGCATGCATCTTGCTTATCTCACCCCTAAACCTCAAGGAGCACGGACGCAACAATGAAGACAATCCTGGTAACCGGTGGGGCCGGGTTTATCGGAAGTAACTTTGTGCTGGCTGAACGGGGGCGTGCAGGGTGTCGCATCATCAACCTGGATTGCCTCACATACGCGGGCAACCTGATGAACCTCGAGTCGCTCCGGGAGGACCCGGACCACGTCTTCGTGCAGGGTAACATGGGGGATGAGACGCTGGTGGGCGAGATCTTCAGACGCTATGGCCCGTCCGCGGTGGTCAATTTCGCCGCGGAATCCCATGTGGACCGTTCAATCACCGGCCCGGCAGATTTCATCCAGACCAACGTGGTCGCCACGTTCCATCTCCTTGAAGGGATCCGTCGGTATTGGGAAGGGCTTTCAGGCGAAGCGAAGGAATCCTTTCGGGTGCTCCATGTGTCCACCGACGAGGTATACGGATCGTTGGGACCCGACGATCCCGCCTTTGCCGAGGAAACGCCCTATGCTCCAAACAGTCCGTATTCGGCCTCCAAGGCAGCCAGCGATCACCTCGTGAGGGCGTACCACCACACGTACGGCCTTCCCACGTTGACGACGAACTGCTCCAACAACTATGGCCCGAGACAATTTCCGGAGAAATTGATCCCGCTCATGATCCTGAACGCCATGGAGGGCAAGTCGCTTCCGATTTACGGCGACGGCAGGAATATCCGGGACTGGCTTTACGTCGAGGATCATTGTGACGCCTTGCGGTGCGTCCTCGAACGGGGACGCATCGGGGAAGTCTACAACATCGGGGGGCGGTGCGAGAAGGCCAACATCGACGTCGTGAAGACGATTTGCCGGAGCCTCGATGCCTGTTGTCCGGAGTCGCCTTACAGCCCTCATGATTCGCTGATCACCTTTGTCAAGGATCGTCCGGGTCACGACAAACGCTATGCGATCAACTGCTCCAAGATCGAGCGGGAGCTGAGATGGCGGCCTCGCGAAACGTTCGAAACGGCCCTGGAAAAAACCATCCGGTGGTACATCGAGAACCCCGCTTGGGTGGAATCGGTGCGGACAGGTGCGTACCGCGACTGGATCAAGAGCCATTACGGTCTTCAGAGCGTCTAATGGCATGGCTCCATGGATCCTGCCGGCTGGAGCCGTGCGACTTTCTTCACGACATGAGGATCACAACCCATGATGGATATCGATCCAAAGGCCCCTATGATCGGTGGCAACTGGAAGGGCATCATCCTCGCCGGAGGCTCCGGGACCCGGCTCTATCCCCTGACCCAGGTGGTGAGTAAGCAGCTTCTGCCGGTCTACGACAAACCGATGATCTACTATCCGCTATCCGTTTTGATGCTGGCAGGCATCCGGGACATTCTGATCATTTCGACGCCTGAGGATTTGCCGCGGTTCAGGACGCTTCTCGGGGACGGGAGTCAGTGGGGGCTTCGTTTCTCCTTCGCCGAGCAGCCAAAGCCGGAAGGGCTCGCCCAGGCGTTCATCATCGGGAAGGAGTTCATCGGGGACGACCGCGTCTGCCTCATCCTGGGAGACAATATCTTCTATGGGCATGGCTTCCAGGGCGTCCTGACCAAGGCGGTCCAGATGGAAGAAGGGGGTGTGATTTTCGGATACTGGGTGAGGGATCCCGAGCGTTACGGAATCGTTGAGTTCGACGGGGTCGGAAAGGTGCTGAGCATCGAGGAAAAGCCGATGAAGCCCAAATCGCCCTATGCCGTACCTGGTCTCTATTTCTATGACAACGATGTGATCGAGATCGCCATGGCCCTGAAACCCTCCGCACGCGGCGAGCTGGAGATCACGGACGTGAACCGTGAGTACCTGCGACGTGGGAAGCTCCATGTTGAGCTTCTGGGCAGGGGATTCGCCTGGCTGGATACGGGAACGCACGAATCGCTTATCGAGGCGAGCTGTTTTATCGAGACGATCGAGAAACGGCAGGGGCTGAAGGTCTGTTGCGTCGAAGAAGTCGCCTATTACATGAAGTACATCGACGCCAATCAGGTCCGGACTCTGGCGGAGCCGCTCAGAAAGAACAGCTATGGGCAGTATCTGCTGAAGATGATTGAAGAGGAAACGCCCTGAGGGCGGGGAGCTCCGAGAGGAGGTGTCAATGATCGTTCCCATCATTTTGGCGGGTGGATCGGGTACGAGGCTCTGGCCGTTTTCCAGGGAATTGTACCCGAAACAGCTTCTGTCGCTGGTGGATGAGCGCACGATGCTGCAGAATACGGTCCTTCGCCTGCAGGGCGTGGCGGGTGTGGCCGGGCCAATCGTGATCTGCAACGAAAACCACCGGTTTCTGGTGGCTGAGCAGCTTCGGGTCGTGGACGTGAGGCCTTCTGCGATCATTCTGGAGCCGGTCGGTCGCAA
>CALBZH010000323.1 GCA_937889795.1 uncultured Syntrophobacteraceae bacterium
GCGATTCGGCAAGCGCTGCGAGGAGCTCCAAGGCATGTCTGCCCGTGCGCTGCTGCCGCCCGATGTGGCTGAGCAGCGATGGGCTAAAGTCCAACAGGTCATGGAGAGCGGGAGATCCATCCAGTTTGATGACTCGCGCGAGGGGAGGCATCTGCTGCACTACGTCTGCCCCGTGAGAACGACCCAAGACCAACCGTCCAGGGCGGCTGTGTTCTCAATCGACATCACAGCTCGTAAGAGAGCCGAAGAAGAGCTTCGACAGGAGAAGCTGTTCAGTGAAGCCGTCGTGGAGAGTCTGCCCGGCTTGTTCTTCGTGATCGACGACGCGGGGCGACTCATTCGCTGGAACCGTGAGTCCGAGCGGATCGGGGACTACGTGCGGGAGGAGCTTGAGAGCAGCCAGCCATTCGCCTATTTGCTGCCCGAAGACCAGCCAATGGTCCAACGGAGCATGCTGGAAGCGTTCACTTCCGGGAGAGCCGAGCTGGAGGCGCGCTACGTGACGAAGAGCGGAAGGGTTATCCCGTATTACCTCCTGGGCGTGCGACAGCAACTGTGGGACAGGGACTACGTCGTCGGGTTTGGAATCGACATCACCGCGCGTAAGGAGCTTGAGGAGCAGCTCCTGCAAGCCCAGAAGATGGAAGCGATCGGTACCCTTGCGGGTGGAGTGGCTCACGACTTCAACAACCTGCTCCAGGTGATGAACGGCTATGCGGAGCTGGCGATGGGCGAATTGGATCAGGGGGGCCGTGCCTACAGTGCCATCAGGCAGGCGATGGCTGCCGGAGAGCGTGCCGCAACCCTGGTGGGACAGTTGCTCGTGTTTAGCCGTCGCCAGGTCATGAAGCCCGAGAATCTCGATCTGAACACGGTCGTGGCCGAGCTGCTCAAGATGGTGCGTCGTATTATCGGCGAGCATATCCGCCTCCAGTTCTTGCCGGGAGATCGACTCGGGAACATCCATGCCGACCGGGGAATGATGGAGCAGGTGCTGATGAACCTCTGCGTCAATGCAAGGGACGCCATGCCTGACGGAGGAGATCTCACCATCGAGACGGTCAACGCGACGATCGACGAAGCTTTCTGTGAAAACCATCTGGAGGCTGAGCCCGGGCCGTATGTTCTGCTTCGGATCACGGACACTGGCTTGGGGATGAGTCACGAGATCCGCCAGCGTATTTTCGAGCCGTTCTTCACAACCAAGGAGACGGGTAAGGGAACGGGGCTGGGGCTGGCGGCCGTTTTCGGCATTGTCAAGCTTCATGGTGGCATCATCGTGTGCGACAGTGAGCCGGAGAGGGGGACCCGCTTCGACATCTATCTTCCCATCCGATCAGGGGCTCCCGTTGTTCCGGATGCCTCAAAGGAATCCGAAAGGCCGGGCGGCAGCGAGACCATTCTGCTGGCGGAAGATGATGAAATGGTTCGGTACTTGACGGTAGAGCTGCTCAAGGGGGCCGGCTACAACGTTCTGGCCGCATGCGACGGGGAAGAGGCGAAAGCGCTCTTCTTGAAGCATCGGGCTCGGATCGATTTGCTGATGTTGGACGTGGTGATGCCGAAAGCAAGCGGGCGGGAAGTCTACGACCTCGCACGCTCGATCCGGCCGAATGTGGCCGCCCTGTTCTGTAGCGGGTATTCGGAGGGAGAGATTCACAAGGCGTTCGTCTTGGAGCAGGGCTTGGAGCTCCTCCGCAAACCTTTCAAGTACGACAATCTCCTTGAGACGGTTCGGCGGGTGCTCGACGGCGTCAAGCATCCCTAAGTACAGCTCCCCAGAATGAAGTGACCATTGCCCGGGGTCGTCATTCCCGCAAGTTTTTGTCGGGAATCCAACAGAAAATCCTGGATGCCGGCCTTCGCGGGCATGACAGTTGGTTATCGGACACCCATTTGTGTGGCCCCGTCCTAAGCACAGCCACACAACAGCGTGATCCTCAAGCGAGCCGGACCCCGAAAAACGTCATTCCGGCAGGGGTTGATCCGCATCCACACCAGTCTTGGATGGCTTGGATCCCGGCTGCGAGACTGCCGGAATGACGTTGCGCGGCTTCCCCGCTTGCATAGGGCGCTGGTTTCAATCCGCAGATTTTCAATCCGCTTCTGGCTTTTCAGGAGCTGTCAGCACGGCAACCGTTTGCGCGATTTCCTCCGGCGTCACGGTTTGCCGGATGGATTCCATGCGCTGCATCACGTTGCCCCACCGAACGCCCTCCGCGGCGCTGACCCATTCCAGTTGGAGCCGTTCGGTGCGGATGCCGAGCTTTTCCATCTTCTTGTGAACCTTGGCCACGCGCTTTTCGGTCCAGTGATTGGCGTTGATGTAATGGCAGTCGCCGATGT
>CALBZH010000324.1 GCA_937889795.1 uncultured Syntrophobacteraceae bacterium
CATACGAGATATCCACTCGTGACTGGAGTTCAGACGTGTGCTCTTCCGATCCCTTGAATCATCTGAACCCAGGTTGAGGAGGCCACATCTCCGCTTTTGATCGGCAAATCATCGTAGGAATACCCGTCAACGAGGGCGGGAAGGACATCTTTTATGGAGTACGATCCGTTTAGCTTCCAGTGGTAGATGGACTTGTCCCTGAATGGAACCATCAAATCCCGTACGTTGCTCTCGATATCCTTGATCCGAGCGGCTTTGGATGGAAACTTTAAAGCCAGCTCGTCCAGCCGCTTTAGCTCAAAGACCTTGTTCCACGTAAGAACACAGGCTCCGGGAGGTATCGCAGCAAGAAGATTTGTGAGAAAATCCCAAGATGGGTCTTTGAGGTCTTTGGCAAGGTAGGCGCAATGGACAGGCTCTTCTCCTTCTTTTTCGATCACGTGCATCGAAAACTGGAAGGGTAGCTGCTCATAGGGTCGCATGCCGTCAAACATTGGGATCGGGACCATGTAGGTGGTTTCAAAATCCATGAAACAGAGAGGAAACCAGAGAGAGTTGAGGAAATCTTTAATGGCGTTTCTATCAATGTGGCTCTTCCTGTAAAGCACTCCTTCAAACTGCAGCCTATGGCGCCATTTAAGGGTATGGGCCGGCACGTCCTCCATTCGGACGATCCCTTGCCGGTAAAGTTCGAATGCATTCGGGCGCCCGGGTCCTCTGAAATCAAAGACGGAATTCTTTGGAACATGCGCCCAGCAGTGGCCGTGAAAGAGGCAACCGCTCGAGTTCTCGCACTGGGTGCCGATATCAAGAACTGGCAAGTGACCATTCAGTGTGGCTCTCATCGCGATCAGGTTGGCTTCGACACCAGGTTGCATGCTCTGGATGGTCTCGCTCACGTCAACTACCGTGAAAAGCTCCCTCACATCGACAGGCCCCTGCCGTACATATTGTGTATTCAGATGCACCAGGGAGGCTTTCGCCAATGGGAGCCCGGCTCCGCAGATCACATGATACTGAATAGCGATATCGTCCAGGTAGTGCTCCTTGAGGCTTGCCGAGCTCTTTACCTCAAAGAGCTCCCACCCGTTGGGCCTAAGGTGCAAAATGTCGGCTTTGACGAAGACGGCATCGTAGCCGAACGAGCCTTCGTAGATGGTCGATGCGCCCTTGGCCATCGCCTCCCGGGTCATCGACATTTGCTCCGAGTGGGATTCATCGGAGTAGGGGATCGGAATGCCTCCGGGGAAGAGCCCTTGAGCGAGCCTGCCGACCATGGATCCGAAATCAAGCGCGGGCTCCATTTCTGGCGGTACCTCGTCTTTTAGCTCCGGTTGGTATTTTTGAAGCCATAGGGCTTTGTGGCACTGAAGCCCTGTCAGGTAGAGCGATTTGCTCAAATAAATGCTCGACTGCAAGGTTGCGCTCATGGGTACCTCCGGAAAGCCTCTATGGAACCACCGCGATCAGGTCCTTGCGCCGAAGGGAACCACCCGGAATACTTGAACCACGGCGAAGGTCGTGCGGTTATCGTCGAGAAAGAATTCCCCGTCTTCCGGGATAGTGCTCCCGTGAAGTCCCTGGTAAGACCGACTTACGATGACATTCAGTTCATCCCGGTCTATTTCTGGCCGATGTTCGAATTCGAGCACTTCCGGTTCTTCTTCGTTTATGCCTGAAAAGTAGACCCGGAAGGATTCTTGACCGGTTTCCACCACGACACCGGGTGCCGGCTTGGCGTCGAGATAAATGGTTTCGCCTGTTTGGACTTTCATGGCGTATGCTTCTCTCCATATGAATATGAGTAAATTCCAACATGTTATAAGTGCCTCAGGTTGAGGTCACAAGCAAAAAATTTAATAAATTCCGAATCTTATAGATAATCTTGGAAGAGTGCGGTGAGTGTGATAGCTGGAAAACAATAGGAAAAGCCTTTGCTGTCGAGATTCACCCCGACAGCCCGGTCTCTCGCCGGATCGATTATTACGTTGGATAATACCTTTTCGGATAATGCTACGGCGAGAAACCCGATCTCTGTGGTGTAATGGCTATGTTCTATGGGCTACAGGATGTTGTCACTGAGTTGTCGATCATGCTGTCATATTGAACGGACGAAAGTGTTGCGCTTGCGCAATTATTGCGTTTTTCCGTTTATAGCTGCTCTACTCTCCCGACCCTTTCCATGAGGTCCGGCTCCTCCATGTGGAACCCGCATGAAAAGCGTCTTAAAAACTAAACACGTGAGGACATAAAGCGTTATGCATCGGCCCTCCTCTTTGATTCAAGAGATTGGAGAGCTGTATTGGACTCAGTGATCCACAAAGTTATCACCCCGTTAGAGTCGTTCCTGGTTAGTAGAAGATCGTAGAAGAAACCCCTTTTGCACCAATCTCGTGCTTGCACATTTCTCCATCGCCTGCTCTCTGGTGTGGTCTCTGGTGCCGCAATATCCACCTTCTATTGCAGTCGAGAGATTCTTCTGTTGTTACGCAGTAGTCAAGGATTCATACAGAGGCAGCGAAATTCCACTGCAAATCCACTGACTCACAAAAAGGAATGGGGCACTATCCGAATCATGCCTTGCAGTTCACTGAAACGAACTGCTGCACGATGACCACACCACCTACTCTTTGACGGCGCTAAGCGCCAAGGAGGAAGACACCATGGAACGTATCCTTTTAAGTCCAAGGCCATCCGGGCCTTGAAGCAATGGCAACTGCGGGTGTCGGTGACATCCGCCCATATCCACGGCGACCCCATCTCACTAACACAAACCGGTGCTCAGCACCTAGGAGGAAAGAATGAAGCGAGTCACCCTGTCCGAAGTGAGATCCGAGAACAGCAACGGCAACTGCGGCTGTGGAGGCGGTGACGGCTGGTAGGCCATCACCATAAAGGCGAAACATCCATCTACCCGAGACTTGGCGGCACCCTAACGGTGCCGCCTGTAAGGAGGCCTCTATGTATTCGTCTCCTATCAATACGGAGAAGTTCTCGTTCTCCTGCGGGATTCCCGCTCGAATCACCCTGACGGACAACTCTCCAGCCAGCGTCCTTATCGAGGGATGTGCATCGATGCGGGAGCTTATCATTCTGTCAGGAGAAAAAGATGAGCAGTTCTTCTCCATTAACTCTCGCGGCGGTCGCTGGCCCCATCCCCCGTTGACCATAACCATTGCTTTGGGTGGGGTATCTCTTAGAGCGCTCGATCTTTTGGCTGTCTCGTGCAAGCTGTCAGCTCAGGCACCGATCAAGGTGGGAGCAGTCAGGATCAACCTCACTGGAGGTGATCTTCGCCTGGACGAAATGGTTCGATGCGAAAATGCTCGAATCAGCATGGTCAAGGCGACTGCGCATGTGGCCCTGAACTGCAGCGGAAACCTGAGTCTGCACTGCGTCGGCACGAAATGTGTCCTCGTGTGGCCTGAGCTCCAGCGGGGAGTTGACCTCTCGTGGGTTGCATCCCGTGTGGAGGTACACGGGACACGCTACTCAGGCATAGGCCACATGCGGTACCCTGGAAGTGGTCGCCTCGCAACTCTTCGGCTGGGCGCAGTCGATTCGAGAATCGATGTCGTTCCTCCGAGCACGGAATGCTTCGCTGAAGGGGTCTAATAAAACACCTCATCGTTCAGGAGGCAGCTCTATGACTCAATGGTTTGTGAACCCTTTCTTCGTCGGATACTTCGATGGAGATACGTCCGTTATCTCCTTGACGAGTGCGCCTGACACGGCGACTTTCTCGATCTATGAACCGGAACACCCCTTGCGGGGTGTTACCGACACCCTAGGTCTCCTTCAGTCAATTCCTCGGATGGGGCAAGACGACGTAGAGCTCCTTAAAGAGTCTGGTATCATAAGCGAGATGCCGTTCGACCGTGAACGCATGGTAAAAGATCAGTTGGCGGCCAACCACGATCCAGAATGGCTTCGCCTGACCATCATTCCCACACTGAACTGCAACTTTTCTTGTCCTTATTGCGGCCAGCGGCATTGTGGCCAACCCGCAATGGGCAGCAGCGTCTACGAGTCCGTTTCTCGGCTCATCAGCCGAAAAATCGGACAAGGCGTTCGGAATGTGCACATCATGCTGTTCGGAGGAGAACCTCTGCTGCTTACACGGCACTGGATGCCATGGCTACGCCAGTGGCGGCGGCACTGCGCGGAAGCCGGCGTTTTATTCGCGGCAAAGGCGACAACCAATGGGTATCTGTTGCGTGATGCATCCGTTGTAGATCAAGTGTTGGACTCCGGATGTACGGAGTTCCAAATCACGCTGGACGGTGTGGAGGCGCAGCACAATCTCACAAGGCCTTCCCGGCGAGGAGGGGCAACACACGGTGCGGTCGTCGCCGCGTTACGCAATCTCGCGCTTCATCCAGGCATGACATCCTGCACGATACGCATCAACCATAACCGGACAACGGTGACTCCATTCGCCGTTAATGCTTTTCTCCGGGATGTCGTAGACATCACGGGAAAGGATGATCGGTTTTGGATACATCACCATCGCGCGGCCGATTTGGGAGGTACGCTATCGGAGGAACTGCCGTACGATGAGTTTGCGGCCATCATGCCTTCCTTGAGGAGGCTCACCCATGATTATGGGCTGAAACTGATGCGTGATTTTTATCCAGGTGATCGTTCCTGTAGCGCCAGCAGCCGTAATAGCCTTGTGGTCATGCCGGACGGGGGTCTTGCCAAATGCACGGCTGTCCTTAATGATCCACGCAATCACGTGGGACACCTGCGGGAAGATGGAGAGATCGAGTTCAACAGTGAATTCGAGAAGTGGGTAAATCCCACCTTAGCTGGGCATTGCGAATCCTGTGTTCATTTGCCCCAGTGTAGAGGAGGAAGTTGTCCATTGGCCAGCATTTCCAGTAAGCCCAACTGCCCTGCAAAACTCCTTGACTTCTCATACCTTGCACTGAAGGAGTGTACAGGTCCACACAAGTAGCTGAAGAAAGCTCAAGCTCAAAATGGGCTGACCTGATTGTGGCCCCTGCATTTCGGAATCACGAAAGGCGGAGGTAGATGCAACAAGGTTGCTCGCAAATCGACCAGAAGATGGCTGAAAAGCAGAAAGGATGATACCTGTTCCACCAATATTCCACTGACACACGAACAAAGATTGGCCAGTATGATTGACACTGCAGTGGCAGGCGAAGCGCTACACAGTACTTGGCGGGAGTCTTTTCCCGGCACTGGCACCAAGGAGGAAGGCAGCAAGGCAGCATGGAACGTGTCGTTCTGAGTCCAAGGCCATACAGGCCTTGAAACAACAGCAACTGCGCCTGCGGAGGCGGTTGGTAGGCAATCCCCACAACAGGAAGATCCTCCCTTTGTTAGCACCAGACGGGTACTACCAGAGCGGATTCGTGCGTTCACCTCTGTATCGAGAGGTGTTCTTTGGCCAACGTCAAGCCGCTCTGGGAAATTCATTGAGTTTTCATGGCTTGCGGGGGAATAATATTGAAAGAGGTGTGCGTCTCGCAGTTTGAATAAGATCTCTTCTTTGTGTATGGTTTATCCATCGAACGATCGATCAATCCAGCAGGAGAAGAGTATAGGCCGGCTGGCTGGTAGAATCGTAAGGACGAGAGGAAATGGACAAGAGTCTTGTAATGGCCTTTTATCGAGAGTTTCTGGAAAACCTTCCCTGCTACGCGGAGGAGATGACTGAGCTGGTTCCTCTCTCCCTGGCAGATTTGAAGGAGTCACTGAAACGGAGGATGCCGGAACTTACAGATGAGGCGTTGGAAGGACTGATTTGCGCCACGGTTCACATGCTTTGCGTGCTGGGTCTTCTTGATGAAGCAGTTCTGAGGCACAGCAACATACGATTTATTTCCTTTGCTGCTCGCACCATGGCTTTCTCCGTGCTCGATGTCCTTGCTACTGGTTTGCCCTATCTTGGAAAAGGATTCTGGCATGCTGGAACCTCGGAACAGGGCGAAAAGCAACATGCCGTACTCAGATGGGCAGAGGAACAGCGACTTGCCAACAACGATGCTGCCCCTATTGCACGCTTCTCTCATGTTTCCTGGTGTATGCTCCGGATCTGGGGGCGTTTTCTTTGCATAGAGCGTGAAGGCGGTAATCGAGGACAGTGCGAACGGCAACATGGCAAACTCTCGCTGTTAGGGGGGCGCGTGCAGCGTCAGGACCTGCCTCCCGTCATTGGCCTGACGGATAAGGAAAAAGATACCCTTTTGGCTGGAGATGATTTGGGAGCATATAGAGATCAGGCACACGAAAGAGCCGCTCAGAGAGAGATCATGGAGGAGATTGGACTCCTTCCAAGTGACTATACCCTTCATCCTCTTGGGGATATCCCTCCCTACGAGGGGGTCTTCGGCAGCGGTGCCGCCTGCGCCTACACAAGAACGCGGTTTCGCCTCTATCGTGTAGATCTAACACTTAGGGGATGTCTAAGACTGGCTCGGTATCCTGGGCTGGAAGATGATCGCCTCTGGTTTACGGCGCCAGAACTGCTAAAAGGGGTAAATAAGGCAGGAGAGAAGGCTTTTGTAGATGCACTGCGATCTGCTGCAGAGTCTATCAAGGCATCTGGCGGCGACGTGTATAAGGAGCTTGAATCCGTCTCAGAGAGCTTCCCTCGATTGGTGCCTCCCAGGGAGCCTGAGATTGTGCTGCCGATTCGGGCAGGAGAGGCTACAGTGTATAGGAGTGCGCTCCGACAGGATTGCTATCAGCTGAGCCTCGATGATCAGCAGGCCGAGTTGCTGGTTCTTTTGGCAATGGCCGGTCGTAGCTTCAAAACCCCTGGAAACACGGTCACAGACTACTTCGCCTTCGAACCGCGTGAACCGGGCCTGTTTGATGTCCTTCTGGGTGGGGTGTGTGTACCTGATGGATCGGATCTTCACCAGCGACTCCAGGGATTGTCAGCCAGTATGCCTGAAGGGCTGGTTCAAGCGGAGGACGATTTCTTTCGATTGCAGGCCACCGCGTATTTTTCTCCGAGTCTCTTTACATGGGAGCTGAAAGACCCGGAGGACTTGAGAGCGTCACACAAGCTGGTGTTCCAGACTGAACCCATCGTTTCTACACTCTTAAACTGGGTTCCATGCGCGTTTGAATGCCCTGTGGAAGAGACACTTGCTCGTGCATTGCAAAGGGGCGAAGCCACGAACACCAGCTACTATGAGAATTGGCGCAAGTCGAAAGGGAAAGAAATCGTGAGGAGTTTCGGATTGCGCGATTTTGCGAGTAAAGCGGGCGGAGTCTTCACGATTCTGTGCAAACCGATGGATGGCTTGAACTGAATGCATAAGTCCCGGGTTTGTTTTCGTGTGAATTGAAAGTTTGCAGCGAAACTGCCGCACCCTGCAGGCTGGTGTTTTTCACGGAACTAATCGACTTTCCCCTTTTCCGATGGATATCCAGCCCGTTCGAAGAAAGCTGGCTAGGCCTATTCGACATGGCGGCAGGCCGGAGAGCTTTTATGGCAACTGGCGGAAATCCCAGGGCAATGTGATCGCTAAGGATTACGGACTGCGGGTATTTGCGAGTGAGGTGGATGGGCAATTCAGCCTCCTGTGCAAAGCAAGGCAATGAAGCGTTCATCTCAGCTTTCGGTGACCGTTCCCGAATAGGCTGAAATCATGTGGAGATACAATGGAGAAAGAGTACTACCCCGTCGAAGCCTATCCGGAAAGACCGATCGCCTACACCACCAGCATGAACGGCCTGCGCAAGGTCAGAGGGTGGAAGGGTCGAGATGAGAGTCGTATTCCGGTTACTTTCACCGATATCCGCTGCCAAGGGGCTGATCATGACCTGTTGATCAGGCGGTCTTACGAGGATATGCAGCGCATACTATTCAAGGTGAGTTCCATGGCGGACGCCGCCAGTAGTATGGTTTGCATGGAGAATGCCTACCGGTTCAAAGACGAGGACTCCATGGTTTATCGAATCGTGACCCGAGGCTGGCACGACATTTCCCTTAAGGATATATTCGGCCCCAATCCTCGCGCCTTTGCAAAGATTGCCAGTGGTTTTCGGTCTGCATGGAAAAACCCGGACAAGCGCTTTGAGTTCTGGCAGGCCATACTGCCGTTGGCGAAGAGCCTTCAACGTCTCCACCAGAGCAGGATGCTGTATCCTAGGATAAACCTAGAGACGTTGCGTTTTCTTGCAGAAGATGAAGTTATGTACGACAATTTTCACGACGGAAAGCTCGATCTCTCCAAGCTTAGACTGGCGGATGCGGAGGTTATGGTGCCTTTCGGCCGTTTTGCCACGGGAGAACTCTCAGGAACAGAGATTCTATCGTCCGCCCGTTTTTCCGCCATCGAGAATCACGCTGCCAACTGGCATTCTTTCGGGTGCGTCATTGTAGACTGCCTCACCCGGTATCCCTCTGACACGCTGAAAGAGTCCGAGAGAAACGAACTGCGTAAGCAGAACATCCTGGCCCGGTTCGATCAGGGCCTGTTGAGCCATCGGGAGTTGCTTCTGCTGACTTACATGCTGGATATGCCGGCTGAGCCCCATCCCGCGTATATTCTCAAAGAGATGGAGCTGGTTTGCGCCGATCTCGCCATGACACCGGTAGGGAGCGGCAGTAACCCAAAGATGCTCCTGAACTACGTACGACGAGAAGTGGAGAGCCTCTTTCTGGAAGACTACGACTGCCCCCCGAGCGTCGACGAACTCAACCAAGCCATGTCCTCAAGGCTGCGCAAGGCATCCGTCCATTTCGTGGAGGAGGATGAGACGCCGTTTGCCTATTT
>CALBZH010000325.1 GCA_937889795.1 uncultured Syntrophobacteraceae bacterium
CCGGCTATCTGGGGAAGCGCGACATTGGCCACTGAAGTGTCCAGGGCGACCATGAAGGTCGGAAGGATCGTCGTCACCGCGATGATCCAGGGGTTGACCGTCGGTTGCCATTGTGGGGATGAACCCATATGCTTTCCTTTTCGGATACCGGATCGTCAAGACGCCATCAAGCGTCCCGGGGCGCCGAAGTTTCCGTGCTCAGAAGCTTCGGCCCCTGCTTCATGCGGAACTCTCCCCCCACCGTCTCCCAGATCCATCCCGAATAGCCGTAACCTCCGACCGGCTTGGTGATGAAGGCCCCGCGCCATGAGGCGGCCCGGGTCTCGTTGCAGGCCACCGTGCCGAAGGTCCCGAAGGTGTAGCTGTTCACCGGATGGCAGTACTCCTCCCCCTTGAGGGTTTCCGCAACCATCCGCGCCTCACTGCCTCCGAACACGGCGGCGCGAAGGCCGTACTTGTGGTTTCTCGCCCTGTCCAGGACTTCCCCTTTGGAGGCGAAGGCAGAGGTGAAAGCCACCGGGCCGAAGACCTCCTCGCGCATCCCGAGCATTTGGTCCGTGGCGTTTTTCACAACGGTGGGGTAAACGAGGTTTCCTTCCATCCTGCCGCCTATGAGGACTTCCGCCCCCAGTCGCACGGCCTCGGCGAGCTGCTCGCCTATTCGCTTTACGGCAAGGTCGCTCACCACCGGCGATACATCGGTGCGCTCGTCCGCGGGGTCTCCCACTTCGAGGCGCTTCACACGGTCTACGAACATCGCCAGGAGCTCGTCATAGATGGATTCGTGGATGTAGATCCTCTTTGGCGCCGTACAGGTCTGGCCCGAGTACATGAACTTGCCGGCCATGAGGTCGGTGAGCGCGAGCTCCAGGTCCGCATCCGGAAAGACGATGAACGGGTCCGAGCCCGGCCCCTCGAAAACGAGCTTCTTTCCCGTCTCTCTGAAGGCCTGCTCATAGGGCAGGATATTTTCATCGAAGCCGAACACCACAACCGCGGCCACATCCGGATCTCTCAGGGATTCTTCCATGAATACTCTGCCACCGCCCTGGTAGAACGTGACGTCGTCACCGAAAATGGGTCGATAGATGCTTTCGGTGAGCTTCATTACGTCACGCCCCTTGGAGGAGAATTTCACGGTCACGAGGTTTCCGACAAGGTAGATGGATGCGATGGCCGTATTGACCCAGGCGCTGCCGTTGTAAGAGAGCATGAGGGAAACCCGGGAGCCCGGACCTCCCAGCGGCTTCCTCCCTGACAAGAATCTTTCCGTTTCCTCGAACATCTTGAGCCTGTCGATGGCGAGCTCCACCTCCCGCACGCTGTCCTTGACGGTAAAGCGCAGGTCTTTCACCGCAAGCTCCACCATCTGGTCCCTGTGCTCTCTCAGCGCGTCCGCCAACTTGAGGACCTTCTCGAATCTTTCCTCAAAAGACATCTTTTTTCTCCTTGCAAATGGTGAAAACAAAGTTCGAACCAGTCTGCCCGGCTTCATACCAGATGTCCCCTCCGTGTCTGCGGATGATTTCCCTGACCAGGTACAGTCCAAGTCCGGCTCCATCCAAGGCGTTCTTTGCTCCGATGCGGCAGAACCTCGTGAATAGCTTCTCCCGATCCTCCTCCGCAACAGGCTCACCTGTGTTGTAGACATTCAGCCGATAGTGGTTTCCCTGGTCCTCATGGCCAAATGCTATCGTGCACCCCTTCGCGCCGTATTGAATGGCATTCTTGAAAAGGTTTCGATACACGCTCCTAAGCCACTTCCTGCCGGCATGAAGGGAGACGGCCCCTCCCGGAACATTCCAGAGACGGTTGTCAATGGTGATGTGTCCGGCCTGGATCTCATCGGCAAGCTCTTCCAGGACGGGATCGATGATGTCCTCCCTCAGATCGAGGGATTCCTTCTGCATCTCGTGAAATCCCTCCATCGCGGCGGCCCTCGCCAGGCAATCCTCGACGATGCCGTGCAACCGGACTGTCTGCGAAACCAAACCTCTCAGGGCCCTGGCCACACTCTCGTCCATGGCTCCAAACGAGCCTCGCACAAGGAGCTTTAAGCCGGCCGCCATTGAGACGAGCGGACCCCTCAGATCGTGGGACATGATCATGAGCATGTTCAGAACGTGATCGTTCATCTCTCGAGCGCGGCTTTCGGATTCTTCGAGAGCTTGCCGGAAGCACCTTCGCTCGGTGACATCCCGCACCAGCCCATCGCAGACGACCGTCCCGTCGGGCTCCGTCCGGAGCCTGGCCGTAACGGATACGATAAGAAAGCTCCCGTCCTCCCTTGGCATCTCCACTTCCACTTCCTTGACGAACCCCTCCGTTTCGATCCGTTGCCACAGAAGACGCCAGTCCTCGGCATTGCGAAAGAGGCGGGCCATGGAACAGGTCCCGCTCATCTCCTCGCCGCAGGCATGGCGAAAGAGGCCGAATCCCGCCTCGTTGAGCTCGATCAGCCGTCCGTCCGCGGCCGCAACGAACATCATATGGGGGAAGCCATCGAAAAAACTTCCGTACCTGGTGGGCTCCGGACCCAATGTGTCCTCGTCCCCGGGCTGTGATGGATTGCGGCGCATCATCGCGCAAGCCTCCTTATGGAAAGATGCCTGACACAGTATTCAGTTGCGCTACGACACAATCCAGACGGCGAGACCCTCGGCACCGCTCAG
>CALBZH010000326.1 GCA_937889795.1 uncultured Syntrophobacteraceae bacterium
TCACCATGGCCGGATACACAGACGTCCACCTCGAAGCCGACTCACGGCAGGCGGCCATGCGCATTGCATCAGGGGAGGTTTATGACATTGCCCTCCTCGATATCAGCATGCCGAGCTTGAGCGGGTTGGAGCTCCTCCAGCAGATCAAGGCCGGGAGTCCGACGACGGAATGCATCATGGTCACCGCTGTCAATGAAGTATCCGTCGCGGTCGAGTGTATGCGATGGGGCGCTTACGATTATATGACCAAGCCGATCAGCAGAGATGATCTGACGTTGAAGGTTGCTCGCGCGCTTGAGAGGCGAAAGCTGCTCAACATCCTGGAATTAAAGAGCAGGGAGACGATCCCCGATCTGGCCAATCCAGAGGCCTTCAAGGAGATTGTTACGCAAGCACCCAGGATGAGGAGGCTCCTTCGAGAAGCAGAGCTTCACGCGGTCAGCGACGTTCCCGTGCTGATCACCGGAGAAAGCGGCACGGGCAAGGAGCTTCTCGCACGAGCCGTTCATCGTGCCAGTCGCAGGTCGAGCCGACCCTTCACCCCAGTCAACATGGCATCCGTTTCCGACCCCCTCTTTGACGCCGAGTTCTTCGGTCATACAAAAGGGGCTTTTACTGGGGCGGAACGAGACCGAGCCGGCTATCTGGAGCATACGAACGGTGGAACGCTGTTTCTCGACGAGATCGGCTACCTCCCCGCAAGCCTACAGGGAAAGCTCCTTCGCGTCTTGCAGGAGGGGGAATACATGAAGCTCGGGAACAGTCGTCTGAAGAAAGCGGACATTCGCTTCATTGCCGCCACGAACATGGACATCGAGCACTTGGTACAAAAAGGCTCGTTTCGGCAAGATCTCTATTACCGACTCAAAGGGGCCTGGCTCCATCTCCCTCCCCTGTCGGAACGCTCCACCGACATTCCGCTCCTCATAGGCCGGTTCTTGGAAGAACTGTCAGTCAATGGAGCTAAAATCACGATGAGCCCCGATGCCTTTGAGCTTCTGCTCAACTACAGTTTTCCCGGCAATATCAGGGAGCTCAAATCGATCCTGCACGCAAGCGCCAATTTGGCTGCCGGAAGCGAGATCAGTCGTCAAGTCCTTCCTAAATACATCAAATTGCCGCGACCCCGTTCAGCAGCGAAGGTGCCGAAGACCACAGAGCGGAATCTGACCCTCGAAGAATTAGAGAAACGGCACATCCTGCGAGTGTACAGTGAAACGGGAAAGAACAAGACTCAAGCGGCCAAGCAGCTCGGGATTGGCATCAACACCCTCCGCAGAAAGCTGGATTCATACGGTGTGGAATGAGTCAACCCTTCCAAAGTGTTACTCTGCCAAAATGGGACTATTCAGTCACCCAATGGATATGATTGTAATAAATCTTCTGAGCTGATCCAATTTGGGCTACTCCTCCCCCAAAGCCCCTGGCGCACTCGGTCGCAAGAGACCTCCACCACCACCTAACATATCGCAATCAAATGTATTTTATTCCTTCGTTCAGCCAGAGCCCACGTTGGCATGGTGAGTGCTCTTGTGGGATGCGACGCGCATTAACCCTGACTTGCAGCTTGGATCAACACCATGCAATCAAGCTTTTCCTGACGGGTGAGGTTCTCAACGGTCCAAACCTGCCGTCGAGCCTGGAGCAGCCTATGAACATCCTGGTCTTGGATACCCAAGAGATGCACATCGAAAGCCTTGCGCGTGGTCTGATGATCAAAGGACATGAGGTTTTCGCCGCCTCTGACGGCAAGAATGCACTAGATCATCTGCTCAATCAGGATCCCATGATCGATCTCATCATCACCGACCATGCGATGATGATTCCCGACGGAGGGGATCTCGTTCTTCATCTTGAAAAGAGCGGACGGAAGCCTCCTGTGGTCATGATGACGGCAACCGACAATCCCCTCGGTATCCTCAATCCACTTGAAAAGCTCTGCGGGCTCTTTTTGGAGAAGCCTTTCAGCATCGAGGGACTGTTAGACGCCGTGGAGGAGTGTGTACGGAAACGGTGCCCATGACCTCTAAGCAGAGTGTCAAATCAGACCCTCATGAATCCCGAGGATCATCGGCCAGCCGAGGAACAGCCTAATGGGCACGGCAATTTCCTGGCCGCGGTTAGGGAGCAGGTGGCCTATCGAGGAGCATGTGATGTCCAGAATCGAACTTCCAGGACCCTCCACCTATGTGCCGGTGGCCCGAAGCTTTCTTTACAGGTCGCTGTCTCTGGGGTTTGCCCGCCCGACTCGAGACATCCACGTGGCCCTGAGAGGCGGACGATTCATGCAGGAGCTCTGGGACAAGCTCTCTTTGATCGCCTACATGGAACCCCTGCTCTCAGAAAGGGATCCTTCCATCCGATGGGTCTCTGAGAACATGAAGTCCCTTTCCTTCGAAGACTTCGAGGCGAGCTACACCCTGGGTTTGAAGTCGACCGCCTCCTCTTCGAGGCTATCTGGAGAACGCAGGATTCGAGAGGGCGAAGGGACTGGTGACACCACGATAGCTGAGCTCAGGAAGTGTTACGAGCTCTTCGGGCTGAACACAAAAGGGGAGGAAGTCCCCTGCGGCCATCACGACCACCTTCGCGCAAAGCTTGAATTCCTTCACTACCTCACCCTCAAAGAGTTCCAAGCCGGAAGCCATCGGGACAAATTCAAGCTGCTAGGCCTGCTCAAGACTCAAAAGGACTTCGTTGAACGACACCTAATCAGTCACCTTCCCCGTTGTCTCACTGAGCTCCGAAAATCGCCGGGCGTCCCTGCCGTTTACACGGAATTGACCCGCATCGCCTCTGAATTTGTCTCACGGGATGTCGACTGGATCACCCTCCGCATCTGGGAAGAGAGC
>CALBZH010000327.1 GCA_937889795.1 uncultured Syntrophobacteraceae bacterium
TCAAGCTTATGGCCGTTGGTTGTTGTCCATCTGCCCATCCTGGCGGGAGCGCTCTTGATGGCTCTTAAGTACGTTTACATGAAATCCCCCGAGTTTGGAGATCTCCTGACCCGGAGTGCCATGGAAGGTCTGGTCGAGTACACCGCCGCGGGACGTTACGGTTTTGTTCCGCAGACTTCCTTCCTGCATGAGGTTGTTCGCCCGTGGCTCCTTGTGCTTCCTTTTCAAAACGATGCGCCGCTGGTCGGTTGGACAGCCCTGATCGTTCTGGCTGCGCTGCTACTTTTTGCGTTCTCCAGGGCCGAAAGACGGGTCGATTTGTCGGGCTTTCGTCCCTTTGGGTATCTGCTTGCGGCTTCGCTCATCCTTTATTGTCTGTCGTCATGGGTTTTTATGAAGTTGTTCATACCCAGACGGTATGTCGAGTTTTCCTTGAATATCTTCTATTGCGTGCTCATTGCCGTGGCTGTGTCCATTGTTTTAGAGTCCTATTCAACATGTCGAAAAGCATTTTCATGGGTTGTGCTTCTTTGTGTAATATTAGGAGGTGCTCGCAACTATCATATTGGCATCTATAACTATTCTTCAGATAGTGCCGTGTATCGGTTTATGGAGACCATGCCCAAGACAACCCTGGTTGCTGGACATCCCAATTATATGGACAACTGTCTGACGTTTTCCAGGCGTAAGGCTCTGATCACGTATGAATTATCTCACACATGGATGAGTGGTTACTGGACTGTCGTCAAGCAGCGGACCTTTGATTTCTTTGACGCGTACTATGCGGAGTCCTCCGAGGCCGTTCGGGAATTCGCGGGCAAGTATGGAGTCGATTATCTGGTTGTTCGAGAAAGGGATTTTTCTCCGCACGTCCTGCAGTCGGGTCTGATTTATTTCGAGCCATTTGGCAGCCACGTGCGCCGCAAGGTCGGGGGAAGGTCGGCTTTTTCTGTCCTTGACAGCGAGGCCTTCCCCGTTGTTTACGAGCACAGGGGTATTCGGATCCTCAAGCTGGGTCCATGAGAGATCGCGACCATACTTGCGGCGAAAAGGGCGGGGTTTCTTTCGGGAGGGCGCCTGTCCTGAGGGCTTGGCGCGTGTGAGGTTGCCTTGCGTGGCATTGGACTCACATGGGGCTGGCGGTTGACGGAGCGGACGTGTGTGACGGAGGCCTGAGGTGCTTTTCGGACTCAGGACAGAGGTTTTATGGAGCGGCTCAAAACAACCATTTCCGCTTGGCTTTCACGAAGGGCTCCCTCACGGGAAATCCCGTTTGTCTTGTTCTGCGCAACCTGCCTCCAGCTCGCATTTCTCAAGCCGTATGTGGTGATGATTCCTGGTGAGCGCGCCAACCTCTTTTCTGGTCTTCTCTGCGCTTTGGCTTTGGGCGCAGCCTGCTCGCTTGGAGCCAAGCGCCCCCTTCGGAAAGGGGCCGGTGAGGTGGGAATGTCTTTGGCGCTGGGGATGCTGATGATCGTGAGCGGGTTCATGAGCCTGACTCCCGGCTCCTCTTCCGCGCGAGGGTTTGTGGTCTTGTCTTCAGGGCTTGGCGGTTTCTGGTGCGCGAGGATTTTGCTCGCGACGGAATCGAGACGGAGGACTTTCGTCTGGCTCAGCTCGGCACTGCTCGGCGGGATCTTGCTGTTCAGCCTGACGTCGTACCTGCAGGTGGGGAATGTTTACTCCTTTCTGGACCCGAATCCTCACCCGCTTGCGACCAAAATTCTGCTCTTGTGGTTTGCCCCATTGACCTTGCTTGTGACTGGGAGCCGTTCAGCCAAGGCTTTGGCTGTGTTTCTTATCGTCGCGAGTTATCTGGTCTTCTACTTGAGCTCCTTGAGATCTGCCGTGCTGATACCTTTTGCCTTATGCATTGTGGCATTCTTGTTTCAGAGGTTTTCTCTGAGATACCTGCTATCGATTATTGGAGTCTTATTGGTCGTAATAGTTTATTTTTTTGGACATCTTCCAGATTGGAAGTTAGGTAAGGAATATGAGCCGGCATATTATCGTGTTGAGAACTATCCGTTTTCATGGCATATTGCTACAAAACATCCTTTCTTGGGCATAGGTTTGCGTGCTCCGAGGGAAGAGTTTTTAAAAGACTATGAAACGAAATACCCTTATGTGAGCAAGGAACAATTTTTGGGATCGGTTCAAACAATTAGGTCTTCAGAGAATATCTTTCTTACGTTTATGGTAGAGGTTGGTTTCCCATTCATTCTGTTTTATGGAGTGTCTTTGTTTGTTCTGCTGCGTCAGTTGTTGCATCGGATCGGTCCTGTGGAGCACACGGACGCCCTTCCACCCATTGCTTTGCTTTTGCCTCTGACGGCCGCATTGCTGCACTGCCTGGTCTTTGACGCCCTGTTGCATCCTCAAGTCAGCTGGTTTTTTCACATCTTGCTGGGGCTGATACCGACGGGGAGAGAAGAGGAGGAGGCAGGGACCGTTTCCCTGGGGGTGGAGTCAAGGCGCGCAAGCACGTTGGTGGGTATGAGGGGTCAATATGCCGACGAAGGGGAGGCGGCGCGAGTCCGGCGGGCATGAGCTGGGTCGGGTGAGCGCCCTGGCTGACTCGCTGTGATGGAGGTCTTGCCGCGTTGAGGGACTCGGGATTTCGTTGTCAAGGGAAGAAGAGGCAGGTCTTCTCCCAAGAGGGAGCTGCCGGGGTCTATGTCGCCAAGCGGATCTTGCCTGGGGTGATAGGAGATACCAAGGCGGTGCCCCTGGGGTCCGCGCTGTTCCAAATGGCAAGACCACACCATTACGTCAAGAACGCTTTTGTCTGGCTCCCTCTCTTCTTTGGTCACAAGCTGAATGACCCGCATGCTGCATTGGCCACCTTGTTTGCCTTCCTCGCGTTTTGTTTGGCGGCCAGCGCCGTCTACGTTCTGAACGACATCCGAGACGTCGACGAAGACCGGTGCCATCCACGCAAGAAATTCCGCCCGCTCGCACGAGGGACGCTGAAGGTTTCCCACGCTGCCCTCCTCATGGCTGTTCTCGTGCTCCTCTCCTTGGCCATTTCCAGCATGTTGCTTCCCAAAGCCTTTTTGGGCGTCATCTTCGCCTATCTGCTCTTGAATGTTGCCTATTCTCTCTATTTGAAACAATTCGCCATCGTCGATCTGGTTTGTATTTCCGTGGGGTTCGTGCTGCGGGTGGTCGGCGGGGGGGGAGCGGCTGATGTCGCCGTCAGCCGCTGGATTGTGGTCATGACCTTCTTGCTCGCCGTCTTCCTCGCCCTCGGCAAGCGGCGCGATGACCTCCTGCTGGCCGCAGCCGGGAACGGTGGTCGGAAATCTTTGGATGGCTATAGCATGGAATTTGTTTCTCTGGCCATGATTGCGCTAACATCGGTGATTATCGTTTCTTATATATTGTATACGATTTCCCCAGAGATCATCGGTAAACATGGGACCCCCAATTTATACCTATCTAGTTTCTGGGTCATTGTGGGTTTCATTCGATATTTACAGGTTGTGTTCGTTTCTAAGAAGAGTGGATCGCCGACGCGGCTTCTTCTGGAAGACCATGGTCTGAAATGTATAATAGGGGGTTGGCTGCTTACCGTCTACGCGCTCATCTATGGAATCGGACTTTGAGCTTATTCAGGATGTTTCATGGGATGGGTGTTGAAACATGGAGCGACGCTATTGGGGCTAAGCATGGAGATGTCGGGTTGGGGGAGGTGCACGCGGATCGAGTCGAAGGTCTCGTCTTTTGAGGGCCGACGTCAACTGCGTCAGCTTCTCCGTGACCGTGGCCCGTGCATCGTCCATGGCCGGGGGAGGAGCTACGGCGACAGCGCGCTCAGTGACAGGATCCTCGTGTCGTCCCGCTTTGACAAGCTCCTCAACTTCAATGCCGATTCCGGGGAGCTCATCTGTGAGAGCGGGGTGACGCTCGGCGAGATCGTTGAGGTGTTGCTGCCCAGAGGCTGGTTTCTTCCGGTCACTCCTGGGACCCGGTTTGTGAGTGTGGGCGGGGCTATCGCCAGCGACGTCCATGGCAAGAATCACCATAAGGATGGCTGAGATCGGAAGAGCACACGTCTGAACTCCAGTCACGAGTGGATAT
>CALBZH010000328.1 GCA_937889795.1 uncultured Syntrophobacteraceae bacterium
CCAAACATTCATCGACATCGTACTTCACCTCGCCGAAGCTGTACTGGACGAATTCCAAAGAAGCCGTTCCGCTGAAATCCTCGATGGGAAATACACTGCGGAACACTTCCTGGAGCCCGCGCGGACCTCTGCCCTCGGGAGGCACATCTTTTTGCAGGAACTGGTCGTAGCTCTCCTTCTGCATCTGGATGAGATTCGGGATCTCCACAATCTTGTGGATCTTGCCAAAACTCTTACGCACCCGGTATTCATGGGTTAAAGCAGTTGCCATGTTTTCTCCTGCAACCTTTAGTAGATGAGTGGCTCAAGCATCTGGACGCTCCGGTCGACCGGGCCGGAACGGCACCGCAAACCGACAGGTGCTGAGTAAAGGTGCAAAAAATCGAAAATCGGAAACGGGCCGCAGCGTGTGGGGCGGCCCGTTTCCGACGGTTGGATCTGGATCGAGGAAGGCTACTTGATTTCGACGGTCGCTCCGGCCTCGGTCAGCTGCTTGGCGATTGCTTCCGCCTCGTCCTTGGGAATCCCTTCCTTTACGACGCCGGGGAGGTTCTCCACCAAGTCCTTGGCTTCCTTCAGGCCTAGGCTGGTGATGACGCGCACTTCCTTGATGACGTTGATCTTTTTGTCGCCGACTCCGGTGATCTGCACCAGGAACTCGGTTTGCTCCTCAACCGCAGCGGCCTCGGCGCCGCCCATGGGCATGGCGGCAACCGCAACCGGTGCCGCGGCGCTCACGCCGAACTTCTCTTCAAGCTCCTTGACGAGCTCGCTCAGCTCGAGAACAGTCATGTTGGAAATGAAATCAATCACGTCCTGTTTGGTGACAGACATCGTACAGTTCCTCCTAGGATAGCGTTTCAGGCATTTTCACGTTGACGTTGAATGGCGGCAAGCACGCCCACAAAGGCTCTGGGAACTCCGCTCAAAACAGTGACCAACGATGTTGGCACGGCGTTGAGGGTCCCGAGCAGCTTCGCAAGGAGCTCTTCTCTTGGCGGCAGCTCTGCCAGGGCATCGACCTGGGTCGGATTCAGCATCCGGGGTCCCAAGACGCCGGCCTTGACCTGGAGCTTCTCGTTGGTCTTGGCAAACTTCTTGATGACCTTGGCCGGAATGGCGGGGTCCCCATAACCGATCACGACCGCGCAGGTACCCTTCAGCAGGGGATCCAGACTCGATACCGGCGTTCCTTCGCTGGCCAGGCGCATCAAGGTGTTCTTGACCACCTGGTACTCCACCTGCTCGACCGCCAGTGCGTTTCTCAGGTCGGTCATTTCAGCGACAGTCATGCCCTTGAAATCAGTCAGGATCGCCGCAGTGGCTCGCTCGAGCTTGGCGTGCAGATCTGCTACGACTTGCTCTTTCTGGCTTCGATCCAAAGTCTCTACAACCTCCCTTCCTCTGCCAGCGTGCTTTCAACGTCAAATCTGAGACCCTGTCTCCAGGGGAGGGGCGGAGCAAGTCCGTCCCGGAACCGAACACAGATCCAAACGTTCTCGTTCTCAGCCTTCTTGGCCCCTTCATGCCTCTCGGCAGGATCCCGACGTCACGTCGGGTTTAAACATCTCACCGATGTCCCTGCGGTCTCGGATGGCTGAAAGCTCCAAATGGCAGGCCTGATGTGGTTCTTGATAGCCAGCCTTCCAGATGATCTCCGGAAGGCTAGGGCAGGATGCTTTTCACAAGCAACGGATCGACCTGAATCCCGGGTCCCATGGTCGTCGCGATGGCGATCCCCCGCAAATATGTCCCTTTGGCCGCGGTTGGCTTGAGACGCATAAGCGTATCGATGAAGGCGGAAATGTTTTGAATGAGCTTTTCCTCACCGAAGGAAATCTTGCCCATGGGCGCATGAACGATTCCGGTTTTCTCCACGCGGAAATCGACTTTACCGGCTTTGATCTCCTTGATCACTTTCGCAAGATCGAAGGTCACGGTGCCGAGCTTGGCGTTGGGCATCAGCCCGCGAGGTCCCAGGACCTTGCCGATCTTGCCGACCGATCCCATCATGTCCGGTGTAGCCACGGTCTTGTCGAACTCGAGCCAACCTTCCTTGATCTGGTCCACAAGCTCATCCCCACCGGCATAGTCCGCTCCTGCGTCCAGGGCTTCCTTGACCTTTTCCCCCTTCGCGAACACCAGAACACGGACGGTCTTGCCCAAGCCGTTGGGCAGCACCACGGTGCCGCGCACCATCTGGTCGGCATGGCGCGGGTCGACGCCCAATCGGACGGCAATGTCCACCGTCTCGTCGAATTTGGCGAACTTGCATTCGGCAGCCAGCTGGACGGCCTCTTGGAACGAATAGCGCTTCAGCGGATCGATCTTTTCGCGTGCGATGCGATATTGCTTACCACGTCTTGCCATTTTCTGTTCTCCACACAAGGTAAGGAAAGAACGACCTCCCCTCGGGTTGTCCGGATGTGCGAGCTTCCCTCGCCGATGCTGTTCTCTCCCTTGCAGGCTGGTGGCCTGAGCGGCCAGCTGTCATTCGATTTCTATTCCCATGCTTCTGGCTGTGCCCGCGATGGTGGCAACAGCAGCATCGAGGTCGCGAGCATTGAGGTCGGGCATCTTCAGTTTGGCGATATCGATGACCTGTGCTTTGCTCAGTTTGGCGACCTTGTTGCGATTCGGCTCGGCCGACCCTTTGGCGATTTGAGCCGTCTTCTTGAGGAGAATCGACGCAGGGGGGGTCTTCGTGATGAAGGTGAAGGACCGATCCGCATAAACGGTGATCACGACCGGGATAATCATACCCTCCTGGCCCTGTGTCCTGGCGTTGAACGTCTTGCAGAATTCCATGATGTTGACGCCGTGCTGGCCAAGGGCAGGACCGATGGGGGGCGACGGGTTCGCCTGCCCGGCAGGAACCTGCAATTTGATGTTTGCTACAACCTTCTTTGCCATTCTCGTTCTCGCTCCTTGATCCTAAAACCGACAACGGATTCTAGATCCGATTGACCTGCACGAAATCGAGCTCAACAGGCGTCGATCTTCCGAAAATGCTGACCAGAACGCGCACTTTCCCCTTGTCCGGCATGACCTCGTCGATCACGCCGCTGAAAGTGGCAAAAGGACCCTCCACGACACGCACCTCGTCGCCTTTTTCGAACTTGAACTTGGGCTTCGGCTTCTGGGCGCCTTCTTCCATTTGCTGAATGATGCCTTGCGCCTCTTCGTCCGAAAGCGGGATGGGCTTCTCCTGACTCCCGATAAAGCCGGTCACCTTCGGCGTATGCCGAACCAAGTGCCAGGTCTCGTCATTGAGCTCCATCTGCACGAGGATGTATCCTGGGTAAAATTTGCGCGAAGAAGCCTTTCGCTGGCCCTTGACCAGTTCGATGACTTTCTCGGTGGGAACGAGAACCTGTCCGAAGTATTCCCCTTTCCCTTCGGCCTTGACCCGCTCCTCGAGCGCCGTCTTGACCTTGTGCTCAAAACCCGAGTAGGTATGAACGATGTACCAAAGCTTCGCCACGCTTGAGCTCCAACGCCAGTACCGCCCCATTTCGGTCAAAGGGCCGGTCACTGTGTCTCCCATTAAAGGCGCCTTCCCCTGCCATCATCAGTATCGGCTCCAACCAGGGGGGCTGTGCAACGATGACCGCCTAGCCGAAAACCATCTCAATCAGCTGGCTGAGCACGGAATCAACCAAGCCCAGGAATACAGCGCACAAGATGACCAGAACCAAGACAACCGAGGTGGTGCCGAGCGTCTCCTTGCGGGACGGCCACACCACCTTCTTCAGTTCGTAAATGACTTCTCTCAGGTATTGGCGGAACTGCTCCCACCACTGAAATCGCGGCTCGCCGGGCTTCTTGGTCGATTTCTGCTTTGCATCGACCTTCTTGGACTTCCCCGGCATGGGGGAGACTTTCTTGGCCCCCTTGGCCACCGCAGATTTGCCGGATGTGGCAGTTTCGTCTTGAGTCTTTTTCTGAGCGTTCATCCAAATCCCATCTCTGGGCCCGAGACGCTGCCCGAGCCCGATCCAATTCGACACCCGCTCCGGCCTCCCGCGGTTTGTCCACACGGTTTATGAATCCCCATCCGGAACAAGCCCCAAGCGGCCCTAACAGCACCCTTCCTTCCGAGACTCCTTACTTGGTCTCCTTGTGCTCCGTATGGGCGTGACAGAATTTGCAGTATTTGCGAAAGCTCAGCTTTTCGGGCGTTGTTCGCTTGTTTTTCGTTGTGTTGTAATTGCGCCGCTTGCATTCGGTGCAGGCCAACGTCACCAGGACTCGCATAATCGTATCCTATGTTTTCCGCCTCGGCGACCGAAGCCGAAGCTGTTTTACTCGATAATGTCGGTGATGACGCCGGCGCCAACGGTGCGGCCGCCCTCG
>CALBZH010000329.1 GCA_937889795.1 uncultured Syntrophobacteraceae bacterium
AGCCTTCTCGCGGACAAGCGCAATCTCGAGCAGATTCTCGACAATCTGATGGAAGGCATCATCGCCCACGATAAGAATCGGCGGATCTTGTTCTTCAATCGTGCGGCCGAGGACCTGACCGGTTATTCACGATCGGAAGTCCTCGGCCAGGATTGCCACGCAGTCTTTGGATCGCCGTTTTGCGGTGACCGCTGCTCCTTCTGCGGCCACACTCCCGATGACCTCACTCACATCTCGTATCCCGTCAATGTGGTCACCCGGAGAGGGGATCTGAAGCGCCTCGAAATGTCCGTAACGGGTATGACGGACGAGAGAGGGTGCTTTGTCGGGGTGCTCGCGGCATTTCGCGATACCACAGACCTCGATGGACTGAGGATCCGTCTCGGTGAAATCAACAGCTTTTCGGGAATCGTTGGCCGGGACCACAAGATGTTGCAGCTCTTCGAGCAGATCCGGGACTTGGCCAGCAACGACTACCCCATCCACATCCATGGGGAGACGGGAACCGGCAAGGAGCTGGTGGCCGCCGCGATTCACAACGAGAGCCGTCGTGCCGGACGACCCTTCGTTCCGGTCAACTGCGGGGCGCTTCCGGAAGGGCTGCTCGAAAGCGAGCTGTTCGGTCACGTCAAGGGAGCTTTCTCGGGGGCGATCCGAGACAAGAAAGGGCGATTTGAGCTGGCTCAGGGGGGCACGATTTTCCTGGATGAAGTCGCCGAGCTGCCCAAAGCCATGCAGGTTAAGCTTCTCCGGGTTCTCCAGGAATGGACTTTCGAGCGGGTGGGCGGAGAGCGGACCATCCACCTCGATGCTCGTGTGATCAGTGCTTCCAACAAGGACCTGAAGCGGGAAGTGGAGCTGAGTCATTTTCGCGAAGACCTCTATTACCGGCTGTGCGTGGTCCCCTTGTTTCTTCCTCCCTTGCGTGAAAGGCGAAATGACATCCCTTTATTGGCCACCCATTTTATCGAGGAGGCCAAAAAGCTCGGCCAGAAATCTGCGGGCATTTCCACGGATGCTGTTTCGCTGATGATGGATTATGCTTGGCCAGGCAACGTTCGAGAGCTTCAAAATGCGGTTCACTTCGCTCTTGTCAAGTCCAGGGGCAACCTGATCCAGGTCCGCGACCTCCCCATGGAGCTGCAGCAGGCAGAGCGCGGGCATGCGCTGCCCGGTCCCCCTCGCAAACTGGCATCGGATACCGTCGCGGCAGCCTTGAAAGAGAGCGGGGGAAACAAGGCCAAGGCCGCTCGTATCTTGGGCGTCAGTCGCGCAACCCTTTACAGGTTCCTGGACGATTCCTATGTTTCATGAGACAGAAGTGTCTCAATATCAAAATTGAAACAGTCACCCTGTCGGATTTCGCCGACAACACCTTTCAGTGCTAAGCTTTTCTCGCGCATGCGCCCAAACGGCATCCTTTCAAGAAGTGTCTCAAGATCCCGGTTCCAAGGTTCCCGGAGTCGGCCAATCCTCGCTGTGGAATTTTGGGTAACATATTAAAGTTTTTAGAAAATTCAGTGTAGAAGAGCCGATCGGGTCAGCTTGGTACGGTCTTTGTTCTTTATGAGGGCGAAGTCACAGCAGGATTTGACAACGCTTGTCCCTAGGAGCATGCCGCCCATGAGACCGTGCAACGAAATGCTGCAGAAGACGTTGGATCTTGTAGAGCGAATGACCCGCCTGGCCGACGAGGGGGATGCTGTAAGGGAGGACGACGGCTGTGGCGTTGTCTTCGGGATCGTTCGAGATGCCGCTTTCAAGATCAAGAGGGCGGCTGAAAAGGAACGGGACGCCCATGTGCGGAAGGGCTGGTGGTTGCCGGAAGCAAACGAAGGACAGAGCCTGATGGCTGCGGACGGAGTGTGGCCACCCAACCGTTCGCCTGGGGGAAAGGTTACTTCTTAAGAGCTGAGAGGAGATCTGCAATGGCCAAAGCAATCGTTGTGTATGCCACACGTACCAATCAGACCAAGGAAATCGCGAATCTGATCTCAGAGGGAATGCGCTTCAAGGGGGTGGACGTCACGACCGTCAACATCAACGACGTCGAAAAGCAGGGTCTGGACCCCTCGACGTTCGATGCCGTGGTGCTTGGAGCGGCTACCTACCATGGAGAGATGCTGCAGACGATGAAGACTTTTTTGTTTGGGCTTGAGAAGCTGAACCTCGAAGGAAAGGTCGGGGGTGCTTTTGGGGCTTTCGGCTGGAGCGGAGAAGCGCCAGGTCGCATTTTCGACACGATGCAGCACATCTACAAAATGAATATGGTCAACGGTCCCCTGCGCCTCAAGAGTGCCTCGCTGGGTGGCGGGGTCAAAATGGCCCAAGACTATGGAAAGGAAATCGCGGAGAAGCTTGCCTGATGGTCCGGCTGCCGTTTATGCCGCAGTCGTTGATCGACGGGCAATACGCGTTAAGGTGAGAGAGCTGTCACAAACCCCAACGAAAGGACAAACCATGGCAGAGAAGCTCCAGGTCTACAAGTGTGAACTGTGCGGCAACATCGTTGATGTTCTCCACGCTGGCGGCGGAGAGCTGGTTTGCTGCGGCCAACCGATGAAGCTTTTTGTCGAAAACACCGTCGACGCGGCGAAGGAAAAGCATGTCCCGGTGATCGAAAAGACGACAAATGGCTACAAGGTCAAGGTCGGTAGTGTGGCCCATCCCATGGAGGAGAAGCACTACATCGAATGGGTCGAGCTCATCGTTGGCGATCAGGTTTATCGTCAGTTCCTCTACCCGGGCCAAACGCCCGAGGCCGAGTTTTGTGTCAAGGCCGACAAGGTCGTTGCCAGGGAATACTGCAACCTTCATGGCCTTTGGAAAGCGTGATCCTTCTAGCCCGTTTCGGCGAAAGTC
>CALBZH010000330.1 GCA_937889795.1 uncultured Syntrophobacteraceae bacterium
AGTTCCCCGTCTACCTCCTCGTGACCAAGTGCGACCTGGTCCACGGCATGACGGAATTCTGTGATGAATTCCCCGAAGCGTCGCTCAATCAGGCCATGGGCGCGCTCAACCACAAGCTGACCAAGGATGTCAACGCGCTTCTCGACAGCACGTTCGAGAAGACGGGCGAGCGGCTGCGCGACCTGAGGCTGCTCCTGCTGCACTACACGGAATCCAAACAAGTGGATCCCGGTCTGCTGCTCTTTCCCGAGGAATTCGAGAAGTTGCAGTCGGGCCTCAAGCACTTCATGACGGCGGCGTTCTTGGAGAACCCGTACCAGGAAACCCCCATCTTCCGCGGGATCTTCTTCAGCAGCGGCCGGCAGGAAGGCACGCCCTACTCCCACTTTCTCCGGACCCTGGGACTCATCGAGGAGCGCGAGGTCCTTCCGGGCACCAACAAAGGCCTGTTCCTGCACGATCTGTATTCGAAGATCCTCCCCAAGGACCGAGGGCTTTTCGCCCCCACCAAGCGCTCCCTCGAGTGGAGCCGCATCACCCGCAATCTCGGCTTGACGTCCTGGATCGCCATCGGCCTTGCGATCTGCGGCCTCCTCAGCTTCTCTTTTGTCAAAAACCTCCGGGCCATTCGGTGGGCGACCCATGAATTCGTCGAGCAGGGGCAATTCCGGGGGGACGCCATGGCGGACATTACCGCCATGGACCGCTTCCGACAGGCCATCCTGCGCGTGGAAGAGCAAAATCGCGGCTGGCTGATCCCGCGCTTCAGGCTGAGACAGAGCCTGGAGGCCGAGATTCGACTCAAGACATATTACTGCCAGCTCTTCAAGAAGGGGCTGCTGCAACCGTTCGACGAGCAGATGACGGCCAGGATCGCCCAGTTCCCTCCCACGGTTTCCGATGATCTGTATGGCCGCCACGTGCTGCACCTGGCCCGCCGTGTCAACCTGCTCAAGGCCCGCCTGGCCGGAAGCGGGATCGACGCGCTGGAGGGAAAGCTGCAGCCGGCCTACGACCGAGCGCTGAGCGGCATGGAGCCCGGCAAGACGGGCACGCCCAAGGAGCTTTTCAGCACCCTTTACAACTACTACCTGATCTGGAAAACCGACACGAGCGACCTGCAGGTGGAATCGACAACCTGCCAACGGTGGCTCGAACAGATGCTGACCGCCAAGAACTGGGACCTGCACTGGATGGTCGGCTGGACCAACGTGCACCCGTCCCTTTCCGCCGTGAGGATCGAGCAATTCTGGAAAGGCAGTCTCCCGCTCAAAGACGAAGTGGCCGTCGCGCCGGCCTACACGCGCAAGGGGAAGGACCTCATCGATGCCTTTATGGCCGAGATCGAGCCCGCGCTGACGCATCCGGAGCAGTTTGCCAGGTCGAAGGCCGACTTCGGACGATGGTACCCCCCGGACTATGTCAGCGCGTGGAACCGCTTCCTGGACTACTTCCCCAGGGGAACCGAACGGCTCAAAGGACGCGACGAATGGGCCCAAGTAGCCGCGCGCATGGCTTCCGACGATGGTCCGTATTTTGCCGTCCTGCAGCGGAGCGCAAGCGAGCTCGAGCCCCTCGCCTTCGACAAGGAGCTCGCCCCCTGGCTGAGGCTGCTGTTCCAGCTCCAAATCGCCCGCGCCCAGATGATGACCGAGGATCTCTCTCAGGATAAGACCCTCCTCGGGAAGGCTGCGGAAAGCGGCAAGAAGCTGATTACGGATGTTCAGAGAAGCCTGGGCAAGCTCCCCGGCATTTCAATGGAATCCCATACCCGAGCCGTCCAGGCCTATCAGGAATACGTCAAGGCGCTTCACGCTATCACCCCGGTCTCCGCTTCCACCAAGCTGGCCTACGAGATCACCGCTCAGGTGTTCGGCCAGGACGAAGTCACCGGGCAGTCCCCGTACTTCACGGCCCGCAAGTCGGGAGCGAATCTTAAGAACGCCATGACGAGCGGAGGGCTTGGTGAGGATGTGTTCTGGAAAAACGTAAACGGGCCCCTCGAATTTCTATGGTACTTCATGCGCCAGGAAACTGCCTGCTACCTTCAGAAGCACTGGGAGGAGGAAGTCCTGGCCGAAACGCAGGGGATTTCCGACCCGTATCAGATTCAAAACCGTCTGCTGTCTGAAAGCGGCTTTGCCTGGAAATTCGTTCGAGGCACGGCAGGCCCCTTTCTGGGCAGGAATCTCCAAATGGGCGGGTACTACGCCAAGGACGTCCGTTCGGACGCGATGCCCTTCGAGGCGCCTTTCATTCAGTATTTGAACAAGGGTGCCGGAGCGGTCACGGCTTACACCACGGCGCTGGCCGCCCAGCAGGCCGCCCAGCAGGCAGCGCAGCAAGCGGCCCAACAGGCGGCGCAACAAGCGGCTGCCGGTGGTGGAGGGGGCGGCGGCAAGTTCACCGTGAGCGTTCGCGGACTCCCCACCGACGCCAACGCGGGAGCGTCGCTCAAACCCCAGGCGACCCGACTCTCGGTGCAATGCGACGCTGGAGCGCAGCGGCTTGACAATTACAACTATCCCTGTGCGGCCACCTTCAACTGGTCGCCGGACACCTGTCGGGACGTGACGCTGCGCATCGAGGTGGGGGGCGTCGTCCTCACCCGCTCCTGGGAAGGCAACCTGGCGTTCGCCAAGTTTCTGAAGGAGTACCGTGGCGGCGAGCGCACCTACGATGAGCGATCGTTCGGGGCTCATCGGGCCGCCCTTGAGCAATTGGGCATCAGGAGCATCACGGTACGGTACGAATTCGGCGGGGCGGGGCCCGTAATCGACCTGTTGTCGGCGGCGGCCCAGCCCAAGCCAAAGCCGCCGTCCATACCGAGTCTCCCATCCGCGGTGACGCCTCCCGCTCGGATTCTCAAATGCTGGGATCGTTGATCGGCTCCAAAAGTTGGCAATGGATGGCTCGCGGGAAGCACCCGGGGCTCAAGGACTATTTCAGCCTCGGCGCCAGCTCGCCCCTTCTGACCGCGATCTGCGACTGGATCGAAAAGGGATACCGTGGACTGACCGAGCGGGTGGACCCCGCCGGACGGCGCATGGCCTGGCGCTTCTGGGTGGGAGGGCACAAGCCAGGCGTCATCGTGGGCGGCATCGTACGAGACAGCTCGGACAGCGTGGGGCGTCCCTACCCGCTGATGATCCTCGGCATGGGAAATCTGCAGGGATGGGAGAAGAGCTGGCAGGCGCTCCCCCTGTCCTTCGAGAAGACATGGATGCAGATGGAAGCGATTGCGACTCGCCTTACCCGCGATCTCAGAGAGCTGCAGGGAGACGTGAGCCACTTGGCATCGCCGCAAGTGCAGCCGCCCAGTCAAGTCTCCATGGCTGGCGCGCATCGCAATGACGGCTCGCCCGATTCCCTTGCTGGAGGGCCCGGTGACACGGAGGACACTGTCTTTGTTCCCATCACCGGCCTGACACCCGGTGAAGAAGCCCTGGACATAAGGGCGCTCATGCTCCAGGTGAGCGCAACGTATTCAGGCATCCCGAAAGCAGTCTTCCTGGGGGGACATCCCGCTTGCCCGATGGCTGCGATCTTTCGTCGCCCTCTCCAACCCCATGACTTCACGCGCCTATGGACGTCATGACGGACTCCCATCCGGAATCCAGTGGCCGATGAACGGATCCGTGCATTATCAGCTGGAAGATCGCCATGGGTGACCTCTACTTGAAAGACAGCAAGAACCGCTATCACCAGGTGTGCTTTCGGCTGTACAATGCCTGCTCTGGCCCAGCATGTGTGGCCATGGTCGAACGGATCTACAAGCACCTGAGCCGTTCGGACGAGGCACGAGCCCGAGACCTTATGCACCGATACCCTGGCTATCTGGACGGTTGGCTGGTCATCACGCGCCGCTGATGTGCCGGCAGACCTTGGACGAGATTTTATGCGGCACCCTGAATGTGCACCTTGACACGGGCTGGACTGATTGAGTAAAATTAAATGTAATTTCGAATACCTAAATAAACCAGTCTCATGAGTGCCTTGGATGCGAACGGCTGTTTGGGGGACCTACCACAGGAGAACGGCCTCACCATGGACGCTAAAGAACTGATTCGTGCCGGAAAACTCACTGAAGCGCGGAGTCAGCTGGTGGCGGAAGTAAAGGCGGCACCGGCAGACTTCAGTCTGCGTACGCTGCTCTTTCAGGTTCTGTGCCTCCTCGGGGAGTGGGACAAGGCAGCCCGTCATCTCGATGCCGTTGCGACGCAGGATATCAAATCCGAGGTGGCGGCCAAGGCCTATCAGAACCTGGTGCACGCCGAAAAGCAGCGCGAGGAGGTTTTCACATCCGGTCGGCGACCCGCGTTCATGCCCGAGATGCCTTCGTACGCGGAGGCGTTCTTTGAGGTGTGGGACCTGGTTTCCAAGGATCGCATCGAAGAGGCCGAAGCAGCCTGTACGTCGATTATCGAAGCGCTGCCCCTCCCATCGGGGACGCTGAATTCCAAGCCTTTTGCCGGGTTCCGGGATACGAATTCGTTTCTGTCCCCGTTTTTCGAAGCCTTCGTTCACGACCGCTACGTGTGGCTGCCCATCGGCGCCGTTCGCGAGATCACGATCGCGCCTCCCAAGACCCTCTTTGACACGCTCTGGATCAGCTGCCACCTGACGACCTGGGAAGGACTGGCCATGAACTGTTTCCTTCCGTCGCTCTATCCTCTGTCTCATCGGCACGAGGACGACCGGGTCAAGCTCGGTCGCATGACCGATTGGAAATCCGCGGGAGGTTTTTTCGTCCGCGCCATGGGCCAGCATGTTTTCGAAGTGGGAGAAGAAGACGTGAATCTCCTGGAAATACGAGAGCTGGTATTCGCCCTTGACTGAAGGGGCTCGCGCATTGGGATGACGGAATGAAGCAAGCATTGGACTTCGATAAGCTGATTGCACCGATTCCCGGGGACAGCCCCGCCGGCGAAGACCTGCGCTACACGCGGATCTACGAAGAGATGAGAGAGGCACGGCGTGCGGACGATCCTCTCGACCGGGGGGATTGGCAGCGGGAGCTCAAGCTGGCGGATTGGCCCAAGGTGATTGCTCTCGCGACGGAAGCCATTGCGGAGAAAAGCAAGGACATCCAGATCGTTGCCTGGCTCACCGAGGCTCTCGTGACCACCGACACATGGGAAGGCGCGGCGTTTGGCCTCCGGCTTTTGACCGCGCTCCTCACCGACTACTGGGATCAGCTCTATCCGCAAATCGAAGACGGGGACCTGGAGTTCCGCAGCGGCCCCATCGAATTCCTCAACGAGCGCCTCGGGATTTCACTGAGGGAGATCCCGGTCACGGATCCGAAGGCGACGCAGGGCTATAACTGGCTCAAATGGCAGGAATCCCGGACGGTTGGTTATGAGGCTGATACGCGGAACCGCTATGGGGACACCGACGAGGAGAAGCGGCGGACACGGGAAGAGCGCATAGCCGAAGGGAAGATCACCGCGGAGACCTTCGACGCGGCCGTGGCGGGAAGTCCCGCGTCATTCTATGTGGGCCTGGAGAAAGATGTCGCGGCTGCTTGGGAGGCATTCGAGAAGCTCGATGCGATTCTGGATGAGAAATTCGGCAAAGAGGCCCCGCGACTGGCCGAGCTGAAAGAAGCCATCGAGGAGTGTGAGCGG
>CALBZH010000331.1 GCA_937889795.1 uncultured Syntrophobacteraceae bacterium
ATCTAGCATCGATCTCGTGCAGGTGCAGGACTTCTGCCGCGCTGAACTAGTGCTCTGTCAACTTTGTTTCGCAAGGTGCACCCCCCTTTGATTCCCCCCTTGTATGTTGGGGGTTGGGGGGGTGTTCTCTTGCCCGGCATAACTTCTTTGACGGTGCACTAGCTTGCTTGAAGCTAATCGGTCGACAGGTCAGCTCCGGTACCACTCGAAATCGTCATCGGAGTGCCCGAGCATCCTGAGGATCTCCAAGGATTTCTCGTGCATGAATCGGGCGGCATCCGGCCCTTGCTCATGGTCGAGACCCAGCAGGTGGAGCGTGCCGTGCACCAGGAGCAGGTCCAGGATCGTATCCATGCTGCAGCCGTGGCGTCGGGCCATTTCCTGCGCGGTGGGCGCGGAGATCACGATATCGCCCAGCATCTCCGGCGCAACATCCCCGAATTCCCCTTCGTGCATGGGGAAAGACAGAACGTCTGTGGTTTCCTCGATCCCGCGGTATTCGGTGTTCAGGCGGGCCATTTCGTCGTCGTCGACCAGCGTGATGCTCAGCTCGGACTCAGTGCACTCCAAGGCGCTTAATATCTTTTTTGCCGACCTCCTGATCGACGCCCGGTTGATCGCGATCCGGTTTTGATTCACGCTGAGCAGGATCGATGGCATGGGTCTTTCCTTTGTTTTCTCCGCCGGGCAGGGGTGGAGTCGGGTAATCGATGCGCTTGTGATGAACGGTTGCCAGGATCTGGTTGAAATGCTTGGCGATCTGGTGCAGGTCTTTCAGCGTGAGCTCGCACTCGTCCAGCTGGCCGTCGATGAAGATGTTGTTGATCAAGCGGTTGACCATCCCCTGGATGCGGGCCGGCGTCGGATCCGTGAGGGAGCGGCAGGCGGCTTCAACGACGTCCGCAAGCATGACCAGACCGGCTTCCTTGGTCTGCGGTTTTGGCCCGGGGTAGCGGTAGTCATCCACGTTGATAGGAGGCAGGTCCCCACCCTTGGCGCTGAGGCACTTCTCTCTGGACTCGACCGCTTTGTTGAAAAAATAGGAGATGAAGCTGCGTCCGTGGTGCTGGCGGATGATATCGATGATTTTCTTGCCGAGTCGGTGCTGCGTTGCCAGCTCGACGCCGTCCTTGACGTGAGCGATCAGGATGAGGCTGCTCATGGATGGAGCCAGCTTCTCGTGGCGGTTCTCGCATTCGAACTGGTTTTCGATGTAGTAGAGCGGCTTTTTAATCTTCCCGATATCGTGGTAGTAGGCCGCCACCTTGGCCAGAAGGGAATTGGCGCCGATGGATTTGGCCGAAGCCTCCACCATGTTTCCCACGATGATGCTGTGGTGGTATGTGCCGGGCGCCTGAACCATGAGCTCCTGGAGGAGAGGCTGATCCATGGTGGCGAGCTCGAGCAGCTTGATGTCCGTGGTGTAGGAAAAAAGCATTTCGACCAGCGGCGTGAGGCCGGTTACCAGCACGCCGGCGAAGACGCCTCCGCAAAAGCCAAAGACGACATTGAGGAATACTCGGGGAAGCACGAGCTGATCGTTCAGCAGCGCACCGAGCACGATCAGGATGGCATTGCTGCAGCCGATAAACAAGCCCGCCTTGATGGGAATCATGCGGTTGCGGCATGGGATCACCGCATGGGCGCCCACGAACGAGCCGATGAGGAAGTACATGAACAAAGGAAAGTCTCGTCCAAACAGGATCGCCGCATAGATCGTCGTGAGCAGCGAGAAGATCAGCGAAACCGTGACTCCGAAAAAAATGCTGACCAGCATCGCACCGGCGCTGAGCGGGATTGCGTAAATGAGCGTCTTGCCGGACATGTGGATGGTCGTGTCCCCGAGGACGTCCGCCATTCCGACGGTGACACGCGCCAGTCCCAGCAGGAATACCAGCAGGGTGGCCAGGAAGATGTAATCCTGGTCTTGGATCTGGTGGCTTGGCATATGCTCCTTGGATACGAACACGACCACCCAGGTGCACACCGCGGAGAAAAAAAACATGGCAAGAAAAATGAGAAAGAACCGCGGAGCCGGCTTGTCATCGCCCAGGACCCGCAGCTTGACAAGCTCCTCCTGCCCGATCTTCTGACCCTCGCGAACGATCATCTCATTCTTGAGGACGTGGACGTAGACCGGCTTAACGGCGGTAAAAGCCTCCTCCTTGAGTCGCTCGGTCTCGTCGAGATTGAAGGTGAGGTTCGGCTGCAGAAGCTGGGACGTCAAGAAGGCGATGGCTCTCACTTCCTTGATGTCTTCCGTGGATTGCAGAGCCATGGCCATCGATAGCTTACGGGCTTCTTCGATGTCGAGATAGGAGTGGGGTGGCGGCAGGATGAATTCCTCTCGAGTCGCTGCTTTGCGAATCAGAAGGTTCTTGCCGCGCTCCTGAAGCTGCCAGGCCTTGGTGGAAACCACGCCCTGCTGCAACAACTGGGCAAGCAATTGATTCACCTTGTCTTCGAGCTCGCGGCTGAAGCCTTTGTCCCACAGGTCACTGAAGATCTCATCGGAAATCTGAATTCCAAGGAGATCGACGAAGGTGCGCTTCATACTGACGCGGTCGACGATCGCCTCCTCGGATTTGCCTTCGTCGGTCGAGGGGGAGGGCATCAAGGATTCAGCGGGCAGCTCCATGGTCGTCGGCGAAGTGACGCTCTGAGGGCCAGCGCCGGAGGCTCGTTTTTCGCGCATCGCCTGGAAGACGGTCGCCAGCCGCTCCACCACCTGTCGCTCCACGATCTCGTCCAGCTCATAGACCACCGGTGCCTCAACGGTCGCCCGGTCTTGCTCTCTCAGCGTGGCCTCGTTGTCGACCACGGTGAAGTCCCGGGAGGCCTTGATGTTGTGCTCGGCGATCTCGCCGAGCTGGTAGCCGGGGAAGCTGGAGTTGAAAGATGGTGTCAGAAGGATCGACACGGTGAGACTCAGGACGATGAGGATCACCGCCCGGTCGGTAAGGAGCAGGTCGCGCAGGACCGGCACCAACTTGTTCACGGCAAGCAGTCTCCCCGCGCGTCGATGCTTCTCGTGATCGTGCTTGTCTCGCTGCATAAGTCTTACACGATTATGGGGTCAGCCGATTGGCGCTTTCCGCCGCTCTTCAGCATGCTCGTACGCTTGGATGATCTCCTGGACCAATCGGTGTCGAACAACGTCTTTCTTGCTGAAGAACACGAAACGGATCTCCTCGATGTTCTTGAGCAGCTCCGTCGCTTCAACCAGTCCCGAGGTCTTGCTCTCGGGCAGGTCGATTTGGGTGACATCTCCCGTGATCACCGCTTTGGAGCCCAGTCCAAGGCGCGTCAGAAACATCTTCATTTGCTCCGTGGTGGTGTTTTGCGCCTCATCGAGGATCACGAACGCATCATTTAACGTTCGGCCGCGCATGAAGGCAAGGGGGGCCACCTCGATGGCTCCTCGGTGGAGCAAATTCGATGCCTTTTCGTAATCCATCATGTCGTGGAGTGCGTCGTAAAGCGGCCGCAGGTAAGGATTCACCTTTTCTGCCAAGTCGCCCGGCAGAAACCCGAGCTTCTCTCCAGCCTCAACGGCGGGTCTGACGAGAACAATGCGACGCACCTGCTCTTTAGCCATGGCCGCCACTGCCATAGCCATCGCAAGGTACGTCTTTCCCGTCCCGGCCGGCCCAACCCCGAACACGATGTCGAATCGGCGGATGGATTCGATGTAATCTTTCTGCTTGACGCTCTTGGGCGTGATGAGGCGCTTGTTTGACGCGATGAAGACTTCGTCGAGGAATATCTCCTTGAGATTCCTGTGAATATTCTCGCTCAGAATGTTGACTGCGAACACGATGTCGCTGTGATAAAGGGGATATCCCTTCTGGATCAGCTCGGCGAGCTGCTTAAGCAGCACCACGGCCAGCTCCGCCTGGTGGCGGTCTCCTGCGGCGGTGAACTGATTGCCGCGCAAGTGCACCTTGATGCCGAGCTGTTTTTCGATGACTTTAAGCGAGCTGTTCCCTTCGCCTGCAAGCTGTTGAACCAGCCTGATGTCGTCGAAGGAAACGTGGGTCGAGCCGGTATGGCTCGTTTCCTGGGTGGGTGGTGCCTGGCGCAACGCGATCCGTCCTCTGATTGACATCGATATGGAGCGGCCCCGTAGCCCCTCTCTCCGTAGGCGAAGCTGTTCATATCACGCCTTATAACGCGATACAATAGGATCTTTCAGGAGAAAGCGAGCTTCCGTGGCCTATCGGATTTTTCTAGACTCGAGCATGTCGTATGGGTAAGTGTGTCATCAAGCGGGGCAGCTGAGAAGGACGCCCCGTGCAGGGGGCGCCACAGTGAGCGGGGGTGGAGCCGGCTCGTTACAGTCGGTCCACTCGGCAATACTGCAGTTGCTCCTCAATGTCGTCGGTGATCCAGTCTTTGATCTCCATCAGAGGATACGATGCGCCGCACGCCCGGCAGCGCCAGTACATCTGGCTTCAGGT
>CALBZH010000332.1 GCA_937889795.1 uncultured Syntrophobacteraceae bacterium
GTGTTACCAACGAGAAGCGGGCACGAAGGCGGATGTGCCTCTAGAGCGAGAGCCTTGCGGTTCAGAGGTCTCGAAGTTTTCTACTCGTTAGAGAGGAGATGGCTATGACTCGTCACAAAGGACGGCTGTTCTTATCCGCCCTGGCAGCACTCCTGTTGGTTTGCAGCGTCCCTGCTCTGATGATATCGAAGATCCCGGCTCAGGAAGCCGCGGAGCCGGAGCTCGCCCCGATGAATCCTGACTTTGTTGAGCAGGTGGAGCAGACGAGGCTCTCGGGATTTGCCAGGTTGACGGATGAGGGACTTCCGCTGGGATTCAAGCCCTCTCCGGTGGACTTGTCCCATCTTGCCACGTTGTCCACGGATCGATTGACGGGGTTTCAAGCCCTTGGTGCCCCGCTGAGCTACGACCTGCGCGACACGGGCCAGCTGACTCCCGTCAGGAATCAGGGCAATTGCGGCTCCTGCTGGGCCTTTGCCACCATGGGCTCGTTGGAGTCAGCGCTGCTCCCAGTGGAAACATGGGATTTTTCAGAGAATAACCTGAAAAATACCAGCGGCTTCGACTGGGGGCATTGCGAGGGGGGCAACGGCTTCATGTCGGCCGCCTATCTGTCGCGATGGAGTGGTCCCATCAGGGAAGCCGACGATCGTTACAGCGTGAGCTCTGGGGTGTCTCCTTCGGGGCTGACTGTGCGCAAGCATCTGCAGGAGATTCTGTTCCTTCCGGACAGGACGGGCTCCACGGACAACCAAAAGATCAAACAAGCGATCATGGACTATGGAGCCGTGCAAACGGCCATGTATTATTCGGACAGTTACTACAATAGCTCGACTCATTCTTATTATTACTCGGGAGCGTCCTACAGCAATCACGCTGTTGTCATTGTTGGATGGGATGACAGCTATAACCGCAGTAATTTTTCGCCCACGCCATCTGGAAATGGGGCCTTTATCATCAGGAACAGCTGGGGAGATTCATGGGGAGAGCAAGGCTATTTTTATGTCTCTTACTATGATTCCAGGATAGGCAAAGATAATTTTGTGTTTCATGGTGCGCAAGAGACTGGGAATTATGCAAGAATATATGAATACGATCCCCTTGGACTGACTAATTTCTATGGATATGGAACCAATACAGCATGGTTTGCGAACATCTTCACGGCACAATCGAACGAGGATTTAGCGGCTGTGGGGTTTTACACCGCAGCTCCCAGCGCCACTTATAATGTGTATGTTTACACGAGCACCACGTCGTCGGCGCCCAGGAGTGGGACTTTGGGGGGAGCCGCGACAGGCTCGTTCGCGTTCGCCGGGTACCATACCGTGCCGCTCACGAGTCCCATTCCCGTCAAGGCAGGGCAGAGCTTTTCCGTGGTGGTGAAGGTCACAACCCCCGGATATACCTATCCAATCGCAGTGGAGCTTCCAATCAGTGATTACAGCAGTGGGGCCACATCCAGTGCAGGCCAGAGTTTTATCAGCAGTGCCGGAACCATTTGGACCGACTTTTCCACCTGGGAGCCCAATGGAAATGTGTGTCTCAAAGCCTTCACCGTGAATACTTCGAAAGGGTCTGTCCAAGTAAGTATCTCTCCGCAGGCCGCGATCGATGCGGGCGCCCAGTGGCGGGTGGATGGGGGGAGCTGGCAGGACAGCGGTGCAACGGTTTCCAGCCTTTCAACCGGCAGTCACACCGTTGAATACAGCGACATCACTGGATGGACAAAGCCTGCGGCAGAGGCCGTAACCATTGTTTCTGGGCAGGTCACGCTGACCTCGGGGACCTATGAGCTCATCCCGGTGGGCTCACTGACGGTCACGATCGGCCCGCAGGAAGCCATCGATGCGGGTGCCCAGTGGCAATTGGACGGCGGCGTTTGGAGAAACAGCGGCGCAACCGTTTCCGGCATCACGACGGGCAGCCACACCATTTCTTACAAAGACCTCAAGAGCTGGGCGGAGCCGGCGAGTGAGACCGTGACCATTGTCGCGAGCCAGACGAGGACTGTAACCGGGACTTACGTGTATCAGCCCGTCGGCTCGCTCAGGGTCACCATCGGTCCGCAAGCGGCCATCACCTCGGGGGCCCAATGGTGCCTGGATGGGGGAGCCTGGCAGGGGAGCGGCGTGACCCTAACGGACGTTTCCGCCGGTCAGCACACCGTTGGATTCAGAGCCATTCCCAACTGGACAGCTCCGGAAACCCAGACAATCGAGGTGCTTGACGGACAGACGACGTCAGCAAGTGGCTCTTATACCGCCATCATTGGCGCCGATTTCGAGGCGACCCTAAGGACTGGCAAGGCCCCCCTCAGGGTGCCATTTACGAACAAATCGGTTGGAATCCTCTCACGGTATCTCTGGACCTTCGGGGACGGAGGAAGAAGCGCGGCGGCCAATCCCGTTTACACGTATCGCAAGCCGGGCACCTATTCCGTGCGCCTCACCGTTACTGGTCTCGGCGGAACGAGCACAACAACAAAGACCGATTACATTACGGTGTATGCTTTGCCGAGAGCAATCTTCACCACCACTCCGCGTATCGGGAAAGCCCCCCTTGCGGTGACTTTCTCAGACAGGTCCACGGGCGTGGTCACGGGCTGGAATTGGGATTTTGGAGGTGTCGGAGCCAGTACCGAGCGGAATCCTACCTTTACCTTCACGTCCTCCGGCGTTTACCTGGTGAAGCTCACGGTGACGAACCCTGTGGGATCGAGCTCGCGAATTCAGAAGGTGGTGGTCAATGTCCCATAAGGGACTGCCGGAGGTGCATGGAATTCGCTACAAGATGCAGGTGGGACCATACAGTAGAGGAAGTCTACCTGATTGTCCCGACGCGCTCCACCGATTCTGTGCGCGCATCGTCCCGTGTGTTCTTGGAACATTGCGGATAGAATAACTTTGCCGATCTGCGAGCCTCGTACGTGGGGGCGGAAACGGGGCTCCGCAGGTACTCCTGCCGTCAAAGTCAAAGTGGTTCATGCGACCTCTGAACTAGGTGCCAGAAGGCGCCGTTGACAGAGAAAGGGCCTGATATGCCCAAACCGCCGGACAAGGGGAGTGGCGCGCGAATCTCAGAGGATCTCCCATCAGTCGACAAGAAGCTCGCTCAGAGCTTCGGCTGGGACGGGACGGAGCGTCGTCAGCATCCGCGCTTCAGGGTCCGATGGGGTGGTGTGCTGGATCGGACGTCTTCTGACTTCCCAATGAGCGCGGAAGTGCGCCTGTCGGATGTCTCCGAAGGGGGCTGCTGCATCTTTTTCAGGAGGCAATCTCAGGGACCGGATCCAGGCATCTTTTTCGCGTCTGCAGGGCCGCTTAGCCTCAAGATGTTCTCGCCGAGCGGGATGCTGATTTCCTTGGTTGAAGTTCGATGGTACATGCCGATTGAGGAAGACGCCTACGCCGCCGGGCTGCAGTTTCTTTCAATGAGCTCACGGGACCGTTCCATCTTGCACGCGGCCATCCAGGAGCTTGGTCGGGCGTGAGGTCCGCGTGGTGGAATCTGGCATCTCGATCTGATGCGGGATGACGTCCATCGCCCCGTAGTGGCGGATTTTTCCCCTCCCGGTGAAGGCAGCTCAATCTGGACACGTCCGGCGATGCTCATGCCGGGTGATCTCACGCTGCACTCCCGTGTCCCCCAGTGATGCGCCTGTGTTGATTCCTGACCTCGACCGAGGTTGTTTAAGCACCGACCGTTTGATATTCTCATTCAATGCGTACGGCTTCATAGGATTCCGGTGAATTCTTTCGAGCCTCGTGGTCATGCCGCTGGCGGTGCGGAGCGCGCTGAGACC
>CALBZH010000333.1 GCA_937889795.1 uncultured Syntrophobacteraceae bacterium
GCTTCGGCGTAGAGTGCATGATGGTGGGAAAGGTGGTTCCATCCTTTCTCAACGCTCTGTATTCGTTGAGACCAATCTTTTCCCCGTTCAGGACTCGTCTTGCGTTCTCGATCGCCTTAGGACGGTCTTCTTCGGCAATCATCAGGAAGCCGTCCAACCCCGCCTCGAAATCCTCGTGCGTATAGCCGAAATGAGTGGACGCATTCCGGTTCACGAAGGTCAGGGTTCCATCGAGGTCCATCTCAAAGATCGTTTCAGGAAGCAATTCCGCCAACTCTCGAAAGCGCTCCTGGCTTTCTCGCAGCTCCGCCTCCGCCCGCATGCGCTCTGCCCGCGCAATGGCTTCTCGACGAGCCAACTGGTACTGGCGAATCAGGAGGATGACCATGAAGCACGTGCTTGCCATAGCCAGGACAAAGAGCGTGTTAACACCGGACAGGAATTGGTCGAGCCGCTCGCGTTGCTCGTTCAGGACGTTCTGAGCAGCCATTTCGGACTCGCGGTGCAACGCCCTGGCCTTCTCGAAAGCGCTGGAGGCTCGAGATAAGACGATCTCAATCGTGGTGGCGGACTCGGGACCGTAGCCAGACAGACCTTCTGCCAGCCAAAGCCGAAGGTCGGTGATGGCCGGAGCCACAACGGCATGGAAGGCGGAAGCTTGGATCATGTTGTCGAACACGTACGTGTTGCGCAGGCTGATGACTGCGGAATGAACCATTTCAACTTGCCCGCGAAGGCGGCGGAAATTCTCGGAGCTTGGGACGGCCCTGGTAAGACGTGCCAGAGAGACAACTTCCGCAAAATCCTCAAGGATGACCTTCACATCGGCGAGCTGCAACAGCAGGGTATTGGGCAGATTCTTTTCCACAGAGCGCAAGGTGATGTTGGTCAGGAGTCCGGCTGCAACCAGCGAAGCCAGGAAGGCTCCGACAGCGCTCCACTGCAGGACTTGAATGAGATGGCGAGATGGCTTCACGGCGCTGGCGTTTCCTTTGAGAGTAAGCCTCGTTCTCGGTAGAACCTCTCCGCTCCTGGGTGAAGGGGTATCGAGATGCCATTCAATGCCGTCTGGAGTGAGACGACCTTCCCTTGCGGATGGCCATTCTGGATGGCCGTCAAGGTGCTTTCGCTCCAGAGCGCGGACGTGATTTTGTACACGACATCCTCATTCATGGATGCGTTGACCGCCAACAGAGCGTGTACCTGGAGGGTCGGCGTCGACGGAATTCCCGGGTAGACCCCAGCCGCGACCTCGCCCGGGACCAGATAAGGAAAACGTGCGTGGATGGATTGCATCACCTCGGGAGCGATAGGGACCAGGAACAGCCCTAGGTCGGATATCCGGTTGACAGCTTCCATCGGAGTACCCGCCATGACCACAAAACCTTGAAGCTGGCTCATTCTGATCTTCTCGATGGTGAATTCCGGTTTCAGATAAACCGGAGAGAAATCGCGCTCGGACAGATTGTGGGCTTCAAGGACGCTCCTCATCACCATCAAGCTTCCCGATCCGACTTCGTCGATAGAGATGCGCTTGCCCCGAAAGTCAGCCACGCTGCGTATCCCTGCATCCTGTCGCGTCACAATCTGGAGCTTCTCGGGATACAAACTTGCCACCGCTCGGATGCGCCGCACACGTTCGTTTCCCGCAAACACCCCTTCACCTCGAAATGCCCACCACGCAACGTCAGCCTGAATCAACCCCGCCTCAATCTCGCCGCCAGCCAATGCGAGCGCATTGGCCACCGACCCTCCCGAAGTTTGAGCCACGCCAACGAGCTCGTGCTGACCGAGCTCGTTCTTGCCCGCGTCCTTCCCTCCCGTTACGGTAGCTGTGATTCCCTGTGCAATCAGCTTGCCAATGGGATGATAGACACCAGAAAGCCCACCCGTACCGATGCGAAACTGACGTGCGGTCTCTCCCGTCGAAGGGAAGGGGGCCGCCAGGAGAACGCCGATGAGCATGGCTGCCACGGTGCAGGCTGGTCTGGTCATGAGCCCGACCAGCCAATGGCTCGGGCGGTGTAATGGGGGAAACGAGTGCTTTGTTGGATGGATTCCGAGCAAACAACGAGACGTCTGGCATCCGGACATGCTTCCCTCCTTTGCTCAAGGTACAAAGGCAGCAATGGGTATGATTCTCTGCCGAGAGACCCTAAAAGCATAACCGTGGAGTCGTTGGGCGGCGTCTGCATTGCTGCAGGAATTTCCGGAGGAGCGGCAAAGCCAACCGAATCTTGGACGGGGACGATTCTGGAGAGGGCGTGCTTGCACACCTTAGCATGTCCCAGATTCTTGTCAACGCACAACCCGCGCCGATACCAGGACAGGATGCGGTCTTGCGGACGCTTCCCATGATCGGACATCCGGTCCATCGGGTGCAATTCACGACCATCAAGGCTCGTCGCAAGAGGCGCTTTCTTGGTTGCATTCATGACACTGGTTGGGGTAGTTAATCCCTGATTTCAAGGATTATCCACTCCATCGCATCGAGAGAGCGCCAAACCCCATCATGCAGAAAATGGGCTTCATGACCTCGTCGTTCGTCGTTCTCGTCCTCACCCTGCTCGGTGCGTACGTTGCCCTGACAGCCGTTCTTTACCTATTTCAGGGGCGCTTTCTCTATTTCCCGGAACGGGAAATGGGATCGACCCCGCATGATGTGCGGTTGCCTTTTGAATCGATCTATTTCAGGGCCTCAGACAACGTAGAGCTCTACGGCTGGTTCGTCCCGAAGCCGCAGGCGAAGGGTGTGATCCTGCTCTGTCATGGCAACGCCGGGAATATCTCCCATCGCCTCGAATACTTGCAGCTGTTCAACAAGCTCGGATTCAGCACATTCATCTTCGATTATCGAGGGTTTGGAAGAAGCGAGGGAAAGCCTTCGGAAGTTGGGACCTATCGGGATGCCCAAGGGGCGTGGAGCTACCTCGTCGATAAGCGCGGTCTTTGTCCCGAGGAGATCGTGGTTTACGGGGAGTCCCTTGGAGGAGCGATTGGAGCGTGGCTGGCCAAGGAGCGTCATCCTGGAGCGCTGATCGTCGCCTCCAGTTTCACTTCGGTTCCGGATGTTGCCGCCGCCCTCTATCCCTTGTTTCCCGTACGATGGCTGGCCCATTACCAGTACGACACCAGACGCTTTCTGAGCGTGGTCGCGTGTCCGGTTCTCGTGATCCACAGCTCAGAGGATGAGATCATTCCTTTTGCCCATGGCCAGGACCTTTTCCAGGAGGCAAAGGATCCGAAGGCGTTTCTCGAGATCCGTGGAAGCCACAATGCGGGCTTCATCGAGTCTGGAGACGTCTATCTGAAGGGGATCAGCACCTTTTTGTCCGAGCACCTTCCTAAAGCTGGACCGTGATGGGGAGAGAGTCCTTCGGCAGAGCTGGACCGTTGGCAACCGTCTTCTTTGCCGGCTTGACCGGGGTAATCACTCAGGTCTTGATTTTGAGGGAGCTGCTCGTCTTGTTCCATGGCAACGAGCTGTCGACCGGCTTATTCTACAGCAGCTGGCTTGTAGGGACCGCAGTCGGGGCTGGAGCAGCAGGCTTCTGGCATCGCGCAAAGGGGCCGGCCAAAGCGGTGTTTCCTGTTGTTCTCCTTTTCGGCTGCCTTGTTATTCCAGCCTCCTTGCTCATTATTCGCGGGTCAAGAATTCTCTGGGCACTGCCCATTGGAGAAGCGGTATCCCTCCCCCTCATGGTGGTCATCTGCCTTGTCGCCGCCTTTCCTCCCTGCGCGATCCTGGGATCCCTGTTCAGCATGGCTTGGTCTTGTTATGTGGATCAAATGTCGGAGGCCACTGGCGAGAGTCCGATCCGGGTCTACGTTTTTGAAGGGCTTGGAGCCGCCGCGGGAGGTGCTGTCTTTTACAGTGTCCTGCTTCCTTACCTCCCTCCGTTCCATGCCGCACTTGCGATCGCGGCCCTTCTAGCGGGCCTGGCAATCGTGCATGGCATCAGCGTGAAGTTAGGAGGTGGCGGCTCTGCCGTTCTGGGTGTGACGGGATGCGTGAGTGCCCTCCTGCTGCTCACGAGCGTCTGGACCATGAACGAACTGGAGTCCGCCAGCCGCAGGTGGCAATGGGGAGACCGCTTCGTCACCGTGCGGGATACGCCGTACCACAACCTGGCACTGCTTGAAGAAGCTGGGCTTTTTTCCCTCTTTGGAAACGGCCTGTGGTACTTTTCAGCGCCAGATCCCCTGGTTGCTGAATTTGCTGCCCATCCGGTTTTGCTCCAACATTCGTGCCCGAAGGCCGTCCTCTTGATCGGGGGGGGCATTTCGGGACTCCTCACGGAAGCCCTCAAACACCCGGATATGGCCACCGTGGACTACGTCGAGCCGGATCCTCAGCTGATTGCCCTTGCGAGGGAGCACCTGCCCACCGATCTTGTGTCCGTTCTCACCGATCCGCGTGCTCGAGTCATTCACCAGGATGCCGTCTCTTTTGTTCAAGCCGCTGGCCGCCCCTACGACGTGATCCTGCTCAATGTGGGTGAGCCGATGAACCTGGAGCAGAATCGCTTCTACACGGTTGAGTTTTTCCATGCCATCAAACGGCACCTCCGATCGGACGGAATCTTCTCGTTCGCAATCGCAACGCCCCCGGATATGGTCGGCTTGACGCAGGGCCGGCTTTTGAGATCGCTGAATACGACGTTGCGGGCCGTTTTCCCTAAGGTATTGCTCGTGATGGGGAGCGAAGGAGCGCGATTTCTCGCGACTGTCGATGAGCACGGTCTCAAGAGCGAGCCACAGGAGCTGATTCTCCGAGCCAGGACACGAGGATTGAGCCTGAGCTATCTGAACGAGGCTGCGTTGCGTGACCTGTTCAGCCCCTTCCGAGCTCAATACCTGGATGCTTTTCTGCAGCAGGGAGTCTCTCCCCCTCCCAATGAAGACTTCAGACCCGTTTGTGCGCTTCAAAGTCTCCTGGTCTGGAGCGCGCAGATCCATCCAGCCCTACAGCCCATCCTCCTGAGCATGACTTCCAAGGGGGGAGGTTGGCTCTGGGGGGTCGTTTCCAGCCTGATGGTCTTCATGGTGGTTTCCGCGTGCGTTGCAAGGCGACGTGGGAGCAGAAGCCCCGGCGTGGGCATGAGCGTGCTCTTGATGGGAAGCGCCCAGATGATCCTTCAATTGAGCCTCGTCT
>CALBZH010000334.1 GCA_937889795.1 uncultured Syntrophobacteraceae bacterium
CGCCGGCCCCGCCGCCCCGCAGCCCGAACACCTGGTTCAAGATGTCGCCGATGTCACGGGCAAGCCCGTTTTGCACGAAGTAGACGTGAATCTGGTCCCCGCCTTCCTCGCTTTGGACGTCAAGGGCACTCAGCCAGTACTTGGCGGTCTTGATGAGCTCCTGGTTCTGGGCCAGACACAGCACTCCGCCGTAATTGGGCAGCGGAATAAACGCGTAGTTGGCCTTGATGGCGCTTTCCTTGAAGATTTCCAGCTTGCCCATGATGGCTTCCATGCTCTGAACGGCGTCCTGCGGCGAGATGGATTTAAGCGGGACGATCTCCATGTTGACTTCCTGGAGAACGTTTACATCGAGAGCCTTCAGGACTTCGACGATGGTGCGGGCGTTTTCGGTGCTTTCCACGAAGATCACCGCATTCGTGGTCCCATCCGATATCACCTGTCTTCCCGGCGACAGGAAGAACTTGATCGTATTGGTCGCCTGCTTCACGTCCATGTACTTGAGACGGTACATCACGATCACGGGGGTGGCGCCCTTTTCGTCGCGCAGCATTTGTGGCGTCGCAATACTCAGGCTGCTGCTCGTGCTGCGCTGAGCCGGCTGGATGTAATAGACTCCGGCGCGTGGGACGATCGCAATGTCATTGGCGTCATAGACCTTGCTGACCATCTGAAGCAGCTCTTCTTTCGAAAACTCCCCTTCCAGATACATGCTGATGCGGCCCTGGAGCTTGGGGTCCATCACGTAGCTCAGCTTCAGGTAGTCGCCGAAGATTTGATTGGAGACTTCGCCCACGTCCGCTTTTTCGAAGTTCAGAATGATCTTCTGTCTGTCTTTGGGAGCGTGCGTGGGTGGCTCCGGCTTGGGTTGAAACGAGGAGGTCATCAGACCTGCTTGAATCTGACTGCTAGGACTTGGCAGAGGTGGAAGCTTTGCTTTTTTCTCGGCATCCTTGGCTTTGCCTTTGCCATCCGGCGAGAAGTCGATGGTGTGCTCCATAGACCCCTCTTCGCCAGCTTCGGCCATGAAGGGCCTCTGAGGCGATTCCCTCCCGACTCTGCTCTTGGGTGAGGAAGGCGTGGAACAGGCTATAAGTAGGACCATTATCAGGCTGCAGATAAAGCCATGGCAAGCTTTTGTAATCATGGGTAGGCCTTTCTCCTTGGCATTGACGGTCAGGAGGTCACTGCCGCTCCCTGTAAGAATTTTGTCACTTATAATACAACACTGCGTATGCTTGCAAGATAACAAATAGATTTTCCATAGGAAGTTTTGATGCGGCAGCTGAAACGCGTTTTTGCTCAGCCTATGACTTTTCTCCTTTTTCCATCAAGGCCGCGAGAATGACGTTGATCACAAGGTCGGGGCCTCCTTTTCGCTGAACTTTCTGAATATTCATCTCTTGAACTACGATCGACGTCTGAAAGTTGCGCACTCTGTCAAGGAAATAATTCAGCCCCTCGATAGTAGTCATGAAATTGAATCGCAGAGTAACCTCTTGATACAATCCATGCTCTTTACTCGCGAGCACCTGGTAGGTTTTCATATCCAGTTTTTGGCCATCCTTGGCGGAAAGCATGTCACCAAGAGAAGCCGCAAGCTGATACGGATCATGCCCTTTAAATAGAGACTTCTGAAGCTCCTTGAGCTTGCTTTCCTGCTTGGTCAGATTATCCCGTATCGATTGTGCTTGCTTGAGCTTTTCCTCATACTTGCCGGCAATCTCGGTTTGTTGTTTCACCCGATTCGTGACTTCTTCCTTCTCGGCCAGAATGGGCGCTAGCCAGAAGACATGCAGCACTGACAAGGAGAGAAGCGCGATAAGAGCAAACGCGACCGAGCCTTTGTACTTTTTCAGGTTTTCCCAGGAAAGATCATTGCGCATTTTCATCCGCTTCCTCCTCGACCAATTCCGCATCCTCTTCCAGCTCCAAAACGGCTTCGTCGCTTTCGTCGACTTCTTCCGTGTCTTCAGGAGCCACAAGCTCGGCATCGTCATCAGTCGGCGACGGCGAGGGGGTCTCTTCCGGAGGCGACTCGAGCGTGTCGGCCTTCTCGTCCTCGCGAGACGCAGGCAGCGAAGCGATTGCCTTGCGAAACTTCTCCAGGTCCAGTTGCAGCTGGACATTGAATCGCTCTGTATCCGCGGATGGATTGCGCGTCACGGGAGAAGCGAATTTGACATCCGAAAATCCTTCGATCTTCGATAGCTCCGGAAGAAACTTGATCGCGGACTTGCTCTCCCCCCGGAGGATGACCTGCCCTTTTCGGATGGAAAAATAATTCAAGTAGGTGTCCTCGGGAGTTGCGTTCGACAGAAGCGTGAGCATCTCCAGGAGCGGATATCCCTCAAGGTCGAACTGCGAGAGGGTTTTCTGGTCTTCCTCAAATTTGGCGATGCGCGTCTGCAGCTGCTCAATTGGCTTCCACTGACTTTCAAGCACCGCGACCTGGCGCTTCAGCCGCGTCGAGGCTTCCTTGGCTTGATTGAAGCTATGAACCGCATACAAGGCGAAGGCACCGTAGAGGACGGCGGCCGCCAAGACCGGCCACACCACTTTGGGGACCTCCCACGGCTTGAGAGCAATGCTCGAGTCGAATGTTCTGACCGAGCTCTGATCGAGAAGGCGGGGCACCCACCGCTCGATCATCAGACCTTCCAGCGCATGGACATTCAGCGGAAGATGCTCTTGAAAGGCTTCTCCTCTCCTAACGTCATCAGGGTGACGTTTCGATTCGAGGAGCTCGATCGGCGAAGCCTCCTCGTCGCCGTTCAGTCTGGAGCATGCTAGATTCTCTCGAGCCATCTGGAGCGAGAAGCTCGTCCTCCCCACCAGATAGGATTCGAGCAACCTCCCATCCAGGTAACGGTGGACCTCCATCTGAGCTGGATTGACCATCCGGCCGTAGCTCAGCAGCGCCCCGCCGTTCTCTACTTTACTGGAAACCGACTCCTTGTCAAAAATCTGGTAGTACAAAGCGCTCGGAATCAGAGAAAAGGAGAGGTATGCCGCTCCCGAAAGCGCCTGATTGAACTTTTCGGCAACCTCTCGCCGAATACTGAAAATCGGAACACTGAGATGATGCTCCATCCGGCTCGCTGGACCGGCGAACGAGAGCACCTGATCCGGATCGTAGTAGAGATTCTCCTGCCAGTCGAATGCGACGGCATGCTCCAGTTGCTGCTCCAAGGCCAACGGATAGTGCTCTCGGTGGAGCGAATAGTAGGGCAGGGACAAGAAAACGACAAAAGCGGTCTTCCTGGGATCCCGAATCCGCAGGTTCAATCGCTGAAGCGAATCAAAGACGGTTTCCCCTTCGGCAAGGGGATAAAGCTCCGAGGCTTCGATTTCCCAGGAGCGCCACTTGCGATGGGCCCACAGTACTTCAACACGATCCGTTTCAACGTAGGCAGCCACCAGATGGCGCGCCCGCTGCTGTATGAAACGCACGAGCATGTGCAACGTCCTTCCACTCTCTCGTCGTTTGCTTTGAATGACTGCTACAATACCTTCCGGTGGAGGACCTGGTAACCTTGACCTCCACCAGGCGTGAATCGGATGGTCAGCCAGATCAGAACAGGTGGCGGCCCGGTGAGAACTCTCCCCAGGGAAAGGATCCGATACACCCCTCCGTTTTCCCAGGTAACCACTCTCTCATCCAATTCCTCTTCAAGCACTTCATCCACTATCGTACGATTATTGCCATGAACCGTGAGCAAATGAAACAGGGAATTACGTTGCGGAAACAGGGGATCAAGCGTAAATCCGAGCCGACTCGCTTCCTCCGCAGTCTCCTCCCTCCCGTGCCCGTAAAAGAGCTGGCTCGAAACGCCCGGAACCAGGAGAAGCTGATCCAGGCTGAGCAAAGGTCCATTGAAAGGACCGTACGGCAGCCCGAGCTGGGTGTACCGATCTTTCTCCGCCCCGTGGAGGCGCTGCAAGTCGTCTTGATCCACAAAGTCAGCAATGACATCCGCCAACTGCTCCGCCGCCGCATCATCCAGGCCCGTCCTGAGCAAGGCGCGCTTCAGCTGATCCGGTTGAGCGAGATTCACGTTCAGCTTCCGGGATTCGGCCTCGACAAGAACCACCGCCTCGCCGGTCTCGTATTCGATGAGATGAGGCCTCCCGTCAGGCTGCCAGTTGTCTTCCTGCTTTCGCTCCAGCCCCGTCGGAAGAGCCTGTCCCAGCCGCGCAAGGGCTTCATAACAGCCGCCGATGGCCAGATGCATCGCTTGAGACTTGCGGAGC
>CALBZH010000335.1 GCA_937889795.1 uncultured Syntrophobacteraceae bacterium
CTTGCGAACAAGAGAAGATGGTACTGAGAGCCCGGGGACGTGGGGTGAGGTCCCTTCGACGATCGGTTGATGATGGAGGAATAAACGATGTTCAAGGTAACTGTGGACAAAGACAAATGCACCGGTGACGCGGAATGCGTTGATGTTTGCCCTGTTGATGTCTATGAAATCGTGGATGGCAAGGCTGAGCCCGTGAACGAAGACGAATGCCTGGGTTGCGAGAGCTGCGTGGAAGTTTGCGAGCAGAATGCAATCACGATCGAGGAAGTCTAGTCAAGCCAAGAGACATCGCCAAGTGGCTCGGAAATAAAGGTATCCCCCGGAGAGAGACTGTCTCATCGGGGGATTTCTTTTGAGGGGGAGAAAGGACGTGTCCCTAGGTCGAGCGGAGAAAGTGAGTCGTCAGGAGAGGCGAGTGAAATTGAGCAAAAAAACCGCCGATCCATGGCGATCCCTGGATCGGCGGTTTGTGTGAAAGCCCTTGGAAATAGGAGATTTAGGACTTCTTCTCTGCGGGGTGGCAGCCGGTACAGGTGATAGGCGCTTTGGTGTCGGGTTTGTCTTTCTTCAGTTTCTTGTGGCAGCCTTGGCAGTTGTCGTGAAACGCTAGCTTCAGGTTCAGCTTTTTCTGATCGGGAGGCAGCTGAGCCTCGCCCTGAATGACATCGTTGGTGTGGCATTTCTCGCATTTCTCGACAGGATCGCCTTGCTTCCAGACGTTCTTGCCGTCCTTCATGACATGGTGGCAGTCCGCGCAGGCAACCTTGTATTCGTCTGCATGTTTCTTGTGGGTAAAGGGAACGGCGGCCTTGGTGGGGTTGGCCCACAGTCCCGCCTTAATGGTGATCTGATCGGGCGCGTCAGCGGCCACCACGACAAATGCGGCGGCGAACACAAACAGGAGCGCCAGGACACCGTACGAAACGAGTCTTCCTTTTTTCATCTTCTCTTTAACCTCCTCTAAATTCATGCCCAATCCGTCGAACAAAACCTGTGGTCAAACTCAAAACGCAATGATTGTAGTGAAAAAATTCTCTATCTGTCAAGGAAAGTATTCCGGCCTTCCATGCAAGGACGTGGTCGGTTCCCGGAAGCGACATGCCGTTTCGTTGCGACCGTCCCGATGAAGACGGGACGGCCGCGTGAGTCGGGTCATAGCTTTATGCGGGCGGTTACCTTCGTGTCAGCGGTGGTGCCTGCGCCTTGAATCTTCCATGCTTTTACGGCCTTGACGAGGCAGCGCTCACTTTGCGCAGGAAGCTTCGAGGGGGTCGTTACCTGGACTTGGCTGACCTCTCCCTGCGAGTCGAAGATGATCACAAGGACAATCTCCTGCGCCACCCCTCTCCGGGATCGCTTGTTGAGACATGAAGCAAGCTTCGCAAGCTCACGCTCGATGTGGGATCGAATGCTGGCTTCAGGAAGAGGGCCTTCGACCGCAAGGGAGAGGATAGAAGGCTTCACCGGTTTGCCCGCGGTCTGTTGATCCGAAGCGTCCTGGCCTTTTGGAGAAGCAATTTCGGAGGAGGAGTCCCGAGTGCGCTCCGTCTCCATGGCGGGAGCGGTCGGAGGCGGGGGCGCCATCGAAGGCGCTGCACCCACTCCCAGACGCATTGCCCTTCCCGCACCTGAAGAAGGAGGTCCCATGGCCCCGCCGACGGCATAGTCACTCACCCCTTCGGGCAGGGGCAGGGGCTGTGTGATCGTTGTCTGATCGCCACCCTTGTTCCGCACCAGGGAGTCAACGGCCACAAAGGACGTGTAGGCTGTCAGGAGGTGGTACTGCAGGCCGAGGCTGGTCACCAGATGGGTGCGCTCGTCATCGGGCTTCACAAGGTTATAGTCGGCGATCCGCGCGATCCGCGAGCGTGCCCAAAGATACTGGATGGCACTGTGCCTGGCATCGGGCTTCGTGTTGGAAACATCCACGGACTGCTGATGAGGTCCGGCGCCACCGGAGCCATTCAGCGTCAGTCTGCCCCCCGGGCGTCCTCGCCACTTCCCCGTGACCACGATGGGTTTTTCGGAAAAGAGGTCCGGGATGCCTGTGGGCTCGAGATCGTAAGCGTCAAACGACCCGAGACTGAGCTTGATTTGGGTCAGAACAGGGGATTCGATGAGCTTTCGGAGCTCCTCGGCCTTGGCAGCTGCCTCCGCGGGCTTGGTGACGACGAAGGATTCACCCGCTCCCGCGCGCGCGAGCCCTTCGATGAGAAACCGATTCACGCTGGATCCGATGCCGAAGCTGAAGAAGCTCGCCTGCCCGATCTTCCTTTGGAGCAAATCGAAGGATTCCGTTTCGACAGCCACGTAGCCATCGGTTGCAATCACAAAAACCCTTGCCGTGCCTTCAGTCCTGGGCAAGGCCAACGCCCGCTCCAGCGCCGGAAGGAGCTCGGTGCCTCCGCCCCCCCGTTGGCGATCGAGCAGGTCGATTGCTCGGCGGAGGTTTTCCGGAGTCGCCGGAAGGGATCGCTCCGAGAGGAGGCTCGATCCTCCCGAAAAGAGCAGGACGTTGAATGAATCCTTCCCTCGAAGGCCCTGCATCAGGTTCTTGAGAAGATTCTTGGAGACGTCGAGCGGGAACCCGTGCATGGATCCGGATACATCCACGATGAACACGTACTCTCGAGGGGGAATCTCCTTGGCCGTCACGCGCTCGGGAGGCTGCATCGTCAAGAGAAAGAAATTCTCTTTCTCCCCTTCGTATAGAAGCAGGCCCGACTGGATCTGTTTCCCCGCAAGTCGATACTTGAGGATGAAATCCCGATTTCCCGATGCCGTTTCCCCCTTTTTGAGGCGGACATCGGCTCTGGAGGCGTCGGCGAACTGGATGTCCACGGGATGGGAGCTGCACGTGACGTCCTGGATCGGCATCCCGGCCGAAAGATGGGCGCTCATGTCGAAGGTGTAAGGCGGTTTTTCACCTTGGTGCAAATAGGGGTTGGCCACCCAGGCTTCACTCGGGGGTGCGCTCCCGGCGGGCTGATTCGAATAGCGGGGGCCGACAACCGTCGGGTAGACGAATTCGTACGTCCCGTCGGTCGGTACGATGAGCTCCGTGTATTGGAGCTCCGTTTGGATCTCGTCTCCCGGCAGGATGTTGGCAACGTTCATCTGGAAAACGTTTGGACGCTGCTGCTCGAGCAGGGAGGCGGACTTGCCTTGCTGTTTCGCCTGCTCGTAAGTCCGGCGCGCCTCATCGCGCTTCTGGATTTCCGCCACGATGGTGCGCTCGCCGATCCTCATCCGCATCCCGTAGACGGCAGCCCGGGTGGATGCCGGGAAGACGTAAATCGCTTCCAGTGTCTTCTTGCCTTGGTTCCGGTAGGTCTGAGTCACCTTCACGTCGGCGATGACTCCGGAAATGCGTACTTCCGCGCTGGTCGATTTCAGGGGGAGTGCATCCAGATTGGGGTCGTCGCTCTTAACGAAAAAGTACGGCGAAAGTGTTCGGTCATCTGGAGCCTTCTCCGGGGCGGCATCAGCCGTGGAGGTCAGAAAAAGGGAAGCGAATGACCCGAGCTGAATTGAAGCCGCCTTGCCGGTGCTGCGCTCCTCGTTGGATGGAGCAGACCCTAGCAGGCTCAAGCCGGTGAGCCCGTACAGAGTCAGCAGGACCATGGATCGTTTCAAACGTCGTGAGAACGCTTCAGTGTTGCGCTTCATGGGACTCCCCTTGTGTGTGTTGTCGGAAGAATGGGCCGGGAGCATCTCCCGGCCTTCACTGTCATCTGACTGGATGCTCCGAGGAAAGTTCCAGGAAAATTGTATCAGCCCGTTTTCAACGTTGCACCGGCCTCAGGCATGAAGTGCGCCTCGATCAGCACTTGTGCCCGATTACGGCGACAAGAGGATAACCCGAATCGTCAACGGGTCCGTGTGTCCAGAAGGCAAGGTCTCCACACGGCCGCTTCGGATCGTGCCGAGCCTTTCGACGTCTCTTAGGAATTGGTGGTAGCTTCGTGCGGGAATGAGCAGCGTGACCGTGGCGAGCGAAGGAGGCTCGACGGTGCGCTCGACCTTGACGATCGTTCCGGAAAGGGAGTCAAGAAGCGTGCGGAGCGACGCGACGGCAGGGTCTATTCCGACGGGTCGAAGAGGCGGCTCTCCGGAAAGTTGAGACGAATCCACCTGACCGGTATCGGAAAGCCGGTTGTCCCTCCGCGGAGCGCTGTCCCTCCTGCCGAGAGGCTCACCCGAAGAGGAGCGGCTTTCCGCGCGCACCGAAGGGCGAGGCTGCGGCGTAGCGGG
>CALBZH010000336.1 GCA_937889795.1 uncultured Syntrophobacteraceae bacterium
CGAAGGAGGGAAAACCTTCGATCTCATCGATCATCCTGTCCAAGGTCACCAAGAAGCCCGTCATGGTGATGGGCGTTCCCGTTCGTTCGGAAAACGGCGAGTTTCTCGGCATGCTTGCACTCACTTCGAATGTGGATTTCTTGATCGATCTGGTGGCTTCCACGAAGGTCGGGGAGACCGGGTATGCGTTCATGGTCAACGAAAAGGGAATCGTGATTGCCCACCCCCAAAAAGAGCATATTCTCAAGACGAAGATCGATGACCTCGTGGGCAGTGAAGAGCTGGGGAGTCGGATGTTGAGCCAACGGAATGGTGTCCTGTTTGCCTCATTCCAGGGTGTGAGCAACTTGGTGGCCCATGCCTCCGTCGAGCTCATGCCCTGGAGCATTGGTGCGCTGCAGCCCAAGCACGAGCTTCTCGCCAGCCTTGCCGCGCTCAGGAGGCAGATGGCCTGGATCGGGGCGGCTTTGTTGGCTGCCACGCTGCTGTCTGTCCTCTCGTTCAGCAGGAGTCTTTGTGGACCGATCAACTGGACGGTCAAAGGTCTCCTTGCGAACGCAAGCACTCTGACATCGGGTGCATCCCAGATTTCCGATGCAAGCCGCCAGCTTGCCGAGGGAGCATCGGAGCAGGCCGCTTCCATCGAGGAGACATCGGCGTCCTTGGAAGAGATGTCCTCGATGACGAGCCAGAACGCCGACAACGCGAAGAATGCCAATCAGTTGATGGCAGAGACGCAGAAGGTTGTGGCTCGAGCGGGACAGTCCATGGAAAAATTGACGACGTCCATGGCCGAGATTTCCAAGGCGAACAAGGAAACATCCAAGATCATCAAAACGATCGATGAGATCGCTTTCCAGACCAACCTACTGGCCCTGAACGCAGCTGTCGAAGCGGCGCGCGCGGGTGAAGCGGGAGCCGGTTTCGCCGTGGTTGCCGATGAGGTGCGTAATCTTGCGATGAAAGCGGCTGAAGCGGCAAAAAACACCACCGGTCTCATTGAGCGCAGTGAGAGGAAAATCCGGGAAGGGTTGGAGCTCATCGCACGGAGTGACAAGGAATTTGCGGAAGTGACGTTCAATTTCGAGAAGTTCGGTGAGCTGATCGGTGAAGTCACGGAGGCATCCCACGAACAGGCAGAGGGCATCCACCAGATCAACAAGGCCGTGAGCGAGATGGACACTGTCGTGCAACAAAGTGCGGCTCGCGCGGAAGAATTCGCCGCAGGATCGGAAGAGATCAGCGCTCAGGCCATTGCAATGAAAGAGTACGTCGCCGAGCTGATCGGACTGGTCAATGGAAGCAAAGGCGGGAGCGCGGGCAACAAGCAACCCCCCCAGCAGCACAAGCCGGGTAATGCGTCCGACGTCCGACCGTCCGTTGCCTCCCAACGGGACCCGCACTTGATGCCTGCCCAGGGGAAGGGCAGCGTGATGGAAGCCAAGGCGCTCCGTGGCAAGACACCCGAAACCCCTTCGAAGACATTCAGCTTAACCGGAGACGACTTGCGGGAGTTTTGATCCTGACATCGAGCAATCCAGGTGCCATGCAGCTCCGATCAAGGACACCTGGATTGTTCACTTGTCCCATCGAAACCGGGAACGAGCTTCAAGAAATCTCTCCGAAGCCATCCGCTCCTGCTGCAACGATAATGAGTCGATCACCACCAGAAGAAACGGGCAGACCCCAATAACCTGGCTCATGCCCTGCGCGGTCTGTCCGGCTGTCCGGAAATCTTGTCCGAAATCTTTGTAACGAAGCGACACTGGTGATATATTGTGCCCGCTAGTGTATATGATCTTCTTAAGAATCCGCGAGAAAGGAGCTGCGACCGTTCCATGAAGAAAGACCTATACCGGGAGGCCGGGGTAGACCTGGACAAGGCAAATGAGCTTGTCAAACGCATTTCGCCTTTGGTGCGCAGCACGTTCAACAGCGGCGTCATCACGGATATCGGCGGTTTCGGCGGTCTTTTTTCGGTAAACACCCAGAACCTCAGTCGCCCCGTTCTCGTATCGTCAACAGATGGTGTCGGTACGAAGCTGAAGATCGCCTTTTGGGCCGACCGACACAACACGATCGGAATCGATCTTGTGGCCATGTGTCTGAACGACATCGTGGTCCAGGGTGCCAAGCCATTGTTTTTCCTGGATTACCTTGCCATGGGCCGCATCGATCTGGACCGGGTCGAGCAGATCATCAGCGGGATTGTGGCCGGATGCAAGGAATCCAACTGCTCCCTCATCGGCGGTGAGACCGCTGAAATGCCAGATTTCTACAAAGAAAACGAGTACGACGTGGCGGGATTCGGGGTGGGACTGGTGGACAACAGTGACATCATCGACGGATCCACCATCCGCCCGGGCAATCAGATCATTGGCCTCGCCTCGAGTGGGCTTCATTCGAACGGCTACAGTCTGGTCCGACGCATTGTGTTCGACCGGCTGAAACTCCAGCCGGATTCCCTGATTCCCGGCTGCAACCGGACAGCGGCCGAGGAGCTCCTCGAGCCGACCCGAATCTATGTGGATCCCGTGCTCAAGATCCTGCGTCAATTCCCGGTCACCGGCATGGCACACATTACGGGAGGCGGTTTCTGGGACAACATCCCCCGTATTCTGCCCAAGGCCTGCCAGGCATTGATTTACCGAGGATCCTGGGCGGTCCCCCCGATCTTCCCCTTTTTGCAGGAATCCGCTGATATTCCGGACGAAGAAATGTTCCACGTCTTCAACAACGGGATCGGCTTTATTCTCGTGGTGGGCGCAGCCCAGTGCCAGGAAGTCATCCAGCTCGTCAACGCCATGGGACAAGAAGCGTATCGCATCGGCGAGATTGTTCCCCGTGACCCGAACGGCCCGGCCGTTCGCATCACCGAGCGCTGATTGCGGCCATCCCCTCGGACGGTCGCTTGCCAGGGCGCATTCGCTTTGAAAAAGCTTGCTGTCTCTTGCTCGGTGTGCTAAAGAAGCGATTCGCCTGTTTTCGACGGTGGAAAAGCGCGCGACAAGCGTGAATCGTTGACATATTTGAAGTTGGAAAGGAATGCACCCCGATGAGCCGCAAGTGTGACTTCTGCGGAAAGACTCCGCAAGTGGGCAACAATGTCAGCCATGCCAACAACAAGACCAAGCGGGTCTGGTACCCGAATCTCCAGTCCGTTCGCCATGTTGGAGCGGACGGCCAGGTCCAGCGCGTGCGCGCCTGCACCCGCTGCATCCGAACCGGCGTCGTCGTAAAGCCAGCCTGATCCCAACCGGCCGCTCTTGCGCTCCCAACCGCGTGCGTGCGGCCGGTTCTCCACCTTCTCCTATCCCTCAGGGACACCCATGCAGTCAATGTCGCAGCACGATTCAAAGCAATGCTCCACTGCGCCCGAAACCGGCGACGGATTGACACACTTCGGCTATCTGCTCGTGCCCGAGACCGATAAGGAACGATGGGTGCGTCGGCACTTCAATACGGTCGCCGAGAAGTACGATTTCATGAACACCCTGCTCAGCCTTGGGACCCATCACATTTGGAAGCGGATTGCCGTCCGCATGATGGGACTGCGGCCCGGCGATCGCGTGCTTGACGTTTGCGGGGGAACCGCGGATCTGGCCTTATTGGCCGCCAAGGATGTCGGACACCAGGGTGAGATTGTCGTCTACGACATCAACCATGCCATGATGCTTGCTGGGCAGCCCAAGGTCGCGGGCTCCCCTCACGGGAAAAATATCCGCTACATTGAAGGGGATGCTGAGCATATCGCCTTTGAGGACAACTGCTTTGACGGCGCAATGGTCGGGTTCGGGATTCGAAACCTGACGCACATGGAGCGAGGATTCCGTGAAATGCACCGGATCCTCAAACCAGGTGGCGTGCTCATGTGCCTCGAGTTCTCGGAGCCGATCACGCCTTGGTTTCGAGCACTTTACGATTTCTACTCCTTTTACATCATGCCGAACGTGGGCAAGATCCTCGGCGGGTCCAGACCTGCCTATACTTACCTGCCGGAATCGATCCGCCTATTCCCGGGACCGGATGAGCTCAAGTCCTTACTCGAAGGCATCGGGTTCCGGAATGTGCGGTACAGGCGTCTGACCGATGGAATTGCCGTGGTCCACGTGGGGATCAGAGCTTAGGCCACGGTGGGGAGGAAGAGATGAAGCTCAATTGGGCCGAGCGTTGGGTCGTGAACAACCCACTGAGAGTGCTGGAGCAATCGGCCCAGGTGCGCTGGATGAAAGGGGTCGCTCCTCTCAAGCCTGGAGCCCGGGTGCTGGAAGTCGGATGCGGCCGGGGAGCCGGAGCCGCTCTCGTTCTCAAGACCTTTAGGCCCGAGGGCGTTTTCGCAACCGACCTGGACGTCGAGATGATTCGAAGAGCCCGACGTTACTTGACGGCATCCCAGAAAAGCCCCATTCGGCTTGCAGCCGCGGATGCATCAGACCTCCCTTTTGGATCCAGCGCCTTTGATGCGGTCTTCGTATTCGGCGTCCTTCATCACGTTCCCGTTTGGCAGCGCGGCCTTGAGGAGATCGCTCGCGTGCTCCGGCCAGGCGGGCTCCTGTATCTCGAGGAGCTCTACCCGACCCTTTACCAAAATTGCATCACCCGGCACATCTTGCTGCATCCGACGGAAAATCGTTTTGGCAGTGACGACCTGAAATCCGCCCTCCAGAATCAGGGCTTTTCCTTCCTGGGGATGCGTGAAGTGAAGCTTGTGGGGATCCTGGCCGTCCTGCGCAAGGCATCCTAAAGGGTGACTTTGCGCTTCATTCTGTCTTTGAGCGCTCGGACGTTCTCACCATAGCTCTCACCCTTAAACACCGCGGATCCCGCAACAAACACATCAACTCCCGCCTCCACCAGGCCGTCGATCGTACCGCGGTGAACCCCTCCATCCACCTCGAGGACCACGGGCCGTGCGGTGTCATCGATCATCCGCCGGCAGCGGGCTACCTTGGGAAGCATGGCTTCGATGAACTTCTGCCCGCCGAAGCCGGGATTCACGGTCATGAGGAGCACCATGTCGACATCATTCAAAATGTGCTCGATCGTGCTGAGGGGCGTGGCTGGATTGAGCGACACGGTCGCACGAGCTCCCAACTCCTTGATGTTTTGGAGGAGCCGGTGCAGATGGGGTGCCGCTTCCACATGAACACCGAGCCAATCGGCCCCCGCATCGACGAAGTCCTTGATGTACAGCTCAGGCTGTTCGATCATGAGGTGCACGTCCAGTGGCAGAGTGGTGGCGCGTCTGATTGCACGAACGACATCCGGGCCAATGGTGATGTTCGGGACGAAATGGCCGTCCATGACGTCCACGTGAATCCAGTCGGCACCGGCCGCCTGAACGGCCTGGACCTCCTCCTGAAGCCGTCCGAAATCCGCCGAAAGAATCGATGCAGAAAGCATTTCGTGTGCTCCCTCCTTTCAAGTTGTTCCGTGTCCCCGCCATATCACTCACCCGACCGGGCGGCAACAAAAAAAGCCGGGAGCGGCCTCCCGGCTTTTCTTATGGCTTACCTCACTGAAACAGGGTGCTACTAGAGCCTTCTGACGTTAACCGCCTGGGGGCCCTTCGTTCCGCGCTCGACCTCGAACTGAACGCTATCTCCTTCGTTCAGCGTCTTGAAGCCGTCACCGACGATCCCGCTGAAATGAACGAAGACATCGCCCTGCTCTTGCGATTCGATGAATCCATAGCCCTTCTTTTCGTTAAACCACTTCACTCGGCCTTGCTGCATTTCTGGATCCTTTCTTCCTAACCTGGGCATTGCTTTTTTCGTGGCGCGTTACTTTGTGTGCACCCTGGGACTCGTTCTGACCTTGGGCAAAACTGATCTTGAGGCGGCTCCAAAATATCGAACCAGACCTTATACCTTGACGCGCATATAAACTTTCTCTTGGGAGATGTCAAATGATAAAGAAGCCCGACTGAACGCCATGGTGCAGAAATTGAGACTCGCGATGGAATGGTGGGTATGGTAGAAATGCTTGACTGGCGACTACCGGTTTTCGTGGGAATGAATTTCTCCACGGGGGCTTCCCCGGACTGCTTCTCGGATTCACGATGGACCACCAAGAAGGCACCAAGCTGTACATCGACTATGGAAAATGCACCCATGACGGGGGCAAGAACGAAAATCAGGACTCCCTGGACGCCTATCTTGACGACAACAGGGATCTGTACTGCTTCGCTATCGCGGATGGATTGGGGACCTACAGGCGCGGGAGCAAAGCCGCGACGCTTGCTGTCGCGTCAATACTCGGATGTCTTTCCGGAATCGAGAGCAAACCTCCGGGTAGGTGGCTGCATGACGCCTTCCATGACGCACACCATCTGCTGAAGGATCAAAATCGGGTCGACCCATCGCTGGGGAAGATGAAGACGACCTGCTCCGTGGTTGTTTTGATACAGGGTAAAGCTTATTGGGCTTCGGTCGGCGATAGTCGGATCTATGTCCTCAGAGCCGGGAGGATCTTACACCGCACAAAGGATCATTCCGTCGTTCAGGTGCTGTTGGATATGGGAGAAATCAAGCCGTCCGAGGTTCGTGATCACCCGGACCGAAACCGGGTTATCAGGGTGCTGGGGATGGACGAAGAGATGAAGCCCGTTGTGCATTCCGACGGTCTCACCCTTCAGCCGGGAGATTGTCTTTTGTTGTGTACGGACGGGTTCTGGAGCTGTATCGACGATGATTCCATCGCGGCCTTCATAGCTGCCCATCATCACATGAAAGCCCAAGCAGCTCTGGACGCTTTGTTTCAGGACATCCTCTCCGGAGCCGTTGAAAAAGGGTACGGCAAATACCATGACAACTTGTCAGCTCAGCTGGTTTTCATCAGGGAATCGGCATAGCCGAAATCCTGGCCAGTCTTCGAACTGCGCGAATCCCGGCTGAAAGACTGCCGGGATGTCGTTCACTTTGATTCCGGGCACCTCAGGCGACAGACAACCAATAGGCGTCCTGGAGCCCATAACGGTACGTGCTTACGGCACGTGTGGACGCGGTTTTGCTGCCCCGTGCCTTAGATCATCCGATGTCATTCCGTGAGAGGACATATGGCTAATTATCCGGACGCTTCCGACTTCCTGCGCACATGCCTGGGCTGCATGGCCGACAGGGGTGACCAGCCTGTCTGCAGGCATTGCGGGTTCGACGAGAACGCAGCGGAAACGCACCAACTGCGCATCAAACGTCGCACGATTCTCAAAGACCAGTACCTGATCGGCAAGGTCCTGGGCCAGGGCGGCTTCGGCATCACTTACCTGGGTCTTGATCTCCTCCTGCACAAGAAGGTTGCCATCAAGGAGTTCTTGCCTTCCATGCTAGCGACCAGGGGCGAAGACAAGACATCGGTCGTGCCTTTCTCGGGAAATCAAGAGCAGTTCTTCAGACAGGGACTTCAGTCGTTCATCGGCGAGGCGCGGAGCGTCGCCCACTTCTCTCGCAATGTGAACATCGTTAATGTGAACAACTACTTCGAAGCCAACAACACCGGCTACATGGTCATGGATTATCTGGAGGGAATGTCCCTCTCCGGCCTGATTGTGAAGCGCGGCGGCCCACTTCCCCTACGCGAGGCCTTCCTGATTCTCTTCCCCATTCTCGACGCGTTGAGCGAAGTCCACAAAATGGGCATTTACCACCGGGATATTTCCCCTCAAAACATCATTCTCACAACGGACAACACTCCCGTGCTCATTGACTTCGGTGCGGCCAGACAGATCGTCGGCGAACAGAGCTACAGTCTGGACGTGGTGCTCAAGCACGGGTACTCCCCTTTGGAGCAGTACACATCACGGGGCAAGATTGGACCCTGGTCCGACGTTTATGCCTGCGGCGCCACCCTGTATTACATGATAACCGGCAAGGTACCTCCTCCTTCCGTGGACCGGGTGGACAAGGATGAGCTGATTCCACCATCGCACATCGAGGAGCTCGGGATCTCGGAGGAGCTCGATGAAGCCCTGCTTACGGCGCTTGCCGTAAGGTCGGGCGATCGCTATCAGTCCGTCGAAGAGCTCAAGAGTGCCCTCGTCAAGCAGGGATACCTGGGATATCGCAGACTCCTGAAAAGCTTTCTGAATGCCGACGGGGTTTCTCTCGAACACCGCATGAAACTTGATCGTTTCCTGGACGATCACTGGCTGAATCATGACGATGCGAAATTGATTGAAGAAACCCTCCGCGAGGAATCGAGCTTTTCACGGATGGATTGGAGCAGCGAGTACAGCAGGAGTTACGAATGGTATTTGAGGGAACGACCCGACGAGAACCAGGAAGAGCTCAAACGGAAGTTCCATGAAACCTATGTGGTCACAAAACGAATTTCGCAAGGCCGGGAGCAGGACATCATACGAAGCATCAGCGTCACGGAGATGGCGGCCCCGAAAATGGAAATCCCGCGGCCTGTCGAGACCGAAGGCGCCGCTGGCAGGAAAGCCCTGCCGGTCAGAGCAATTGCGACAGCCTCCACCGTGCTGGTCCTGGCGATCCTCTTTGTCGTCAACATGAAGCTTGGAATCGTGCCGCTCCCCGGAGGAGGAGACCGCACGGGCACGCCACCCGGCGCGGGAGTCACCCATGGCTACATCAACGTCTGGACGAAGCCTCCGTCCGAAATCTATATCAATGGCAAGCTGATGGGGCTGAGTCCCCAGTCGAGAATACAGGTTCCAACCGG
>CALBZH010000337.1 GCA_937889795.1 uncultured Syntrophobacteraceae bacterium
GACCACCGAGATCTACACTCTTTCCCTACACGACGCTCTTCCGATCTATGGCACCACCGTTCACGAATCCCAAGGTAAGCCGTCTCCGTGTGATATCTGCAGGCAAGGATCCAGATTTTGTCGTCCATGACCTCGCAGACGAGAGGTGCTCGGAGTCGATGCGGCGTGACCAACAGCCGGCGAGGTCGTGCTTCAGGGCTCGGCCTTGCCGGTTCCGGAAAAGGGATCTCGTTGGATCTCCCGGATGAACTTCACGATCCGAAACGCCTGCGTTGAATTGGGCCGCACTTGCACCGGTATCACAATCGAAGACAAAGGAGGGATCAGGGCACAACCAACAGCGATCGACTCTCCTGGGAAGTCAACATATAGCTCTCCTCTGTCGCGTTGTGGGTGCTGATGCCCCACTGTTCACGGTTTCGTGATCATAAGGCCAGTCTGGATCGAAAAGGCTTGCATGATGGTATCACGTGGTGCCAGAGTCTGCATCCTGCTTCTTACGGCGGCCGCGGGAATCGTAGCCGTGATCTTCATGCCCCCGATCGCCCAGGACCCGTCCTACCACCAATTCGTGGACACGCGCCGGATATTCAACATCCCGAGGTTCTGGAACGTGGTGACCAATTTGTCCTTTGTGCTGGTGGGGCTTCTCGGTCTGGCGGCCACGCCTTCCAGGATGCCCACCGAACAGGCTCCGTCGCCAGGCCTCGGTCATAAGGTGTTCTTCATTGGGCTGATTCTCACGGGACTCAGCTCCGCCTATTATCATTACGCCCCATCGACTCCGACTCTCTTCTGGGATCGTCTGCCCATGGCGATCTCTTTCATGGCGTTTCTGACCCTGGTCCTGGGGGACAGCGTCTCGCCGTCTCTTGCGAAGCGAGTCCTCGGACCCCTTTTGCTGGTCGGGATCGGCTCCGTCGTCTATTGGTACGCGACGGAGCTGAAGGGAGCGGGAGACCTCCGACCGTACGGTCTCGTCCAGTATCTGCCGGCGCTGCTCATTCCACTCACGCTGATTCTTTTCGGCTCCCGGACGTTTCGGAGGGGTCCCCTCTGGATATGCCTTGGTCTGTACGCGCTTGCGAAGGTGGCCGAATCGCTCGATGCCCCCATTTTTGATCGGACCCGAGTCGTGAGCGGTCATTCCCTCAAGCACCTGCTGGCCGCCGCCGGAGCGTTTTGCGCCTATCTGGCGTTTCGGGGAAAGCCGACGAAGCTCTGAGACTGAAATCGCCGTGCAGCTCAGCGCGGATATCATTGACTTTGACGGGTAGACGTTGCTATTTTGCTGAGTGATTACTCAATCGGTCAGACGGCGATACCGCCAAATCATACCCGCTGAGGATTGGAATCTTCGTTTGGGCCGCACGCAGGGACAATGGCGAGAGGTCTTTTGCCCCCACCCGACCCTGATAACGAAGCGTTCGACCCCGACGAGTCTGTTCTGGAAATCTACTGGGAGAGTGTATGAAGCGCAGCTCCAAATCGGTCTTGTTCCTCGTCGTCCTGATCGGGTTGATAGCGGGTGGCGCAACTTGGCTCATGAAACGGGACAACAATCGCTCCATCACCTATCGGACAACCCCCCTCAGCCGGGGAAATCTTCTCGCCACCATCAGTGCCACCGGTACGGTGGAGCCGGAAGAAGTCATCGATGTCGGCTCCCAGGTGGCGGGGAAAATTGTTGCCTTCGGAAAAGACAAGTCAGGCCGTCCCGTGGACTACGGGTCCACGGTCGAAGAAGGCATGATCCTGGCCCAGATTGACGACTCGCTCTTTGCCGCGGATGTCGCTCAGGCCAAATCCCAACTGGAGCAGGCACGGGCCGGCCTGCTTCGGGCCAAGGCGGATCTCGGCCAGCTGGAAGCAAAACTGTTCCAGGCCGAGCGCGACTGGAACCGGGCGAAGAAGCTGGGGCCCTCGGAGGCGTTGGCTCAGAGCGATTTCGATGCATCCAAGTCCGCTTTTGAGGTGGCCAAGGCGAATCTGGAAGTGGGAAAGGCCGCGATCGCTCAGGCCGCCGGCACCGTGGCCGCCGCCGAAGCGACTCTCACGCGCGCCCAGCAGAACCTGGACTATTGTACGATCCGCTCGCCGGTGAAGGGCGTCATCATCGACCGGCGGGTGAACATCGGCCAGACCGTGGTCGCAAGCCTGAACGCCCCGAGTCTTTTCCTCATCGCCAGAGACCTGAAGCGCATGCAGGTGTGGGTCGCGGTGAACGAAGCGGACATCGGGAGCATTGTTCCGGGGCAGCCGGTCAAGTTCACCGTGGACGCGCTGCCCGACCGGACATTCGATGGCACGGTGGGGAAGATCCGCCTCAATGCGAGCATGACGCAAAACGTCGTCACCTATACCGTGGAAGTGATCACGGACAATTCCGACGGGGCGCTCCTGCCCTATCTTACGGCCAATGCCAAGTTCATGATCCGTGAGCGTCAGAACGTGTGGCTCGTCCCCAACGCAGCGATCCGCTACACTCCGACTCCGGAAGTCTTGGCTGCGGGCAAGGAGCGCCCGTCACCCAGAGAGCGGGAGCAGCCCAAGACCTCACCCGAGGCCGGCAAGGCGCCCACAGGCGGTGCGCCCAAGGGGACAATCTGGGTCCAGCAGGGCTCTCAGCTGCGCTCGATCCCGGTGACGATCGGTGTGACGGACGGCTCCCAGACTGAAATCCACGTGGATGACCTCAAGGAAGGATTGCTCGTGGTCCTTGGCGAAGAGCGCAAGGATTCCCAGGGCGCCGCAGCCGGCGGAAGCCCTTTCACGCCGGGCTTCTTCAGGGGAGGCGGTGGCTATGCGCTCTGGACTGGGGGCGGTGTCGTCCTCATCCGCCACGTATCCGCTTGGCGCGGGCGCATCGGCGGCGTTGGTGGCGAGGCGCGGGTCGAGCAGGCGGTGGGTGTAATCGAAAGTGGGGCCCAGCAGCTGGCCGCCGGGCAGGTCCTTGAAGGTGGCGGAGATGCGCCGCTCAACCCGCATGGCGGCGGTGTCCACGGGCCGGCTGGCACCGAAGCGGGGCAGGGTGGTGCGCAGGGCG
>CALBZH010000338.1 GCA_937889795.1 uncultured Syntrophobacteraceae bacterium
AGCCGTTCACTGCTGCTATGACTGGTTTGGGTATCGCCCGGATGAGGTTGAGAAGCTGGCCGTGCGCGTCCAACAGTTCGAAATGAGCTTGTCCTTTGCCGTATCCTTCGCCGTCTTTGGTTTTTTGGTCTCCACCGGTACAAAATGCCTTTTCACCCGCACCGGTGAGGATGACGACTCCCACGGTCTTGTCCGCCCAGGCATCACGGATGGCCAAAAACATCTCTTCGAGTGTCAAAGCAGTAAAGGCGTTGTAGCGTTGCGGCCTGTTGATGGTGACCTTGGCAATGCCCTTTTGCTTTTCGAATAGGATTTCCTTGAATTCCATGAGGGTGCTCCCATCGGTTTGAGTGGCTAATCTGACGACGCCGCCAGGGCTTTCGTCATGGTCCGTCGGTCGAACCCTAGACCATGGTCAGCCCGCCGCTGACGCTGAGGACTTGTCCCGTGATGAAGCCGGCTTCCTCGGACGATAGAAAAGCGACCGCGCTTCCAATCTCCTCCGGGGTTCCCATCCGTCTCAAGGGGATGATCTTTTCCATGCCCGCCCATATCTTCCGGTTCAGCTCGCTTTCCTGCTTCATCTCCTGAGCGAGGTGCGTTTCCGTTGGGCCAGGACAGACGACATTGATCTTGACCCCGTGGCGCGCCAGCTCACGGGCCATGGATTTGCTGAAAGAGATGATTGCGCCCTTGGTGCCGGCATAGACCGCTTCGCCGCTGCTGCCCACGCGCCCGGCGTCGGAGCCTATGGAAATGATTCTGCCGTCGTTGCGGGAAATCATGTCGTGCATCACCACGTAAACGCAGTTCAAGACCCCCTTGTAGTTGATGGCGATGATCTTCTCCCATAGATCCGGGGTCGTCTCGGAAAACGGCGCCATCTTGTCCCAACCCGCGTTGTTGACGAGGATGTCGACCGGACCAAAGGTCTCATGGACCTTGTCCAGCATCCCTCTCACGGATTCGATCCTCGTGACGTCGGTTTGGATCGCAAGCGCTTTTCCACCTGCCGTCTCGATCTCCTGCGCCGTTCGTTGAGCCTCGTCGATCAGCAGATCCGCAATGCAGACAATCGCTCCTTGCCCGCTCAATACCCTCGCGATCCCTTCGCCGATTCCTCTACCGCCACCGGTAACAACGGCCACCTTCTCCTTGAGTGAGAACACGGGACCCTCCTAACTGAAATCTGATTGACATGACGTGCTTCTAGTCTTGCTCGGGGGCTTGGGTTACCGGGATTCCTCCCTTCGCTCCCGCAGCCTCGTGACGACGTTGCGGCCAAGGGAGCGGCACAACATCACCGTCAATTGATCTTCCATGACGTCCTTCTTCCAAGAAATCTTTCCGTCATCGATGGAGTCGAACATGGTTCCAAGCGGGCCGATGTTATAGATACCTGAAGACGGGTCTCTCGAATCGACCACACAAAGACCATGGGATTGAAGAAATCTCTCCAGAATAATCTGAGTCGTTTCCTGCCCCCCGTTCCGTAATCCAGCATGAGTCAATGCTCCTCCAATCTTACCTTCCAGGAGGTTTTTGCACATATGCATCCACCGAGAACGATCAATGAAAATTTTCATAAGACTTGTGACATTGCAAAAATAGACAGGAGATCCGATAAGAATTGCATCCGCCGCAAACATCTTTTCTGCAATCGATGTCATATCATCGTCTTTGATGATGCATTCAGATCTGCGGAGGCACTTGTTGCAAGCCTTGCAAAGGCGGATCTTGCATTCGGCGAGCTCCAGAAGCGATGTCTCACCACCCGCTTTCTCCACTTCTTCTAGAGCTAACTTCAACATCGTGGCTGTATTTTGGTTGGGTCTATGACTACCGTTGATCGCCAATACTCTCATTGTCACACATCCTTCTCTAATCACACAGATAACCTTTGAGCTTCATGGAGAGCATCTCTCTTTATTATGGACATCGTTTTCCGGTCTATCCGTTCGGAAATGAGGAAACGGGGTGTGTCGGCCCTTTTGGTGCATTTAGATTAGCGTACGAATTATTGGATGTCCAATCATTATTGCGCAAATTTATCTGCTCTACCTCTCGAAGAATCGAAAAGAGGGGAGCCTGGGTTTTCGAGGGGGGATGCATGAAAACCGTGCGGCCAGGGATTGCGGAAAGGGGCCTGTCGGATGGCCTTCGGAGAGGAAGGTCCGTCCTGTCCGCGGGCAATAGTGACGGCAGGCTGCCTGCCACCACCTTGTGACCGGAGTGAATCTCGGCCCCGCCGCCGCACTGCCTTGCGGTTGCCTGCCTCGTCGTTGGCATTGCTTGACGGCCCAATGCTCCTGTTGCAAGATGGCCCCAAAGACCGCATCTGAATTCCGACCGGTGAGGTGGTGCGAATCCACGGACAGGTGTCTCGTTTTCCCACCGGAGAGGCGTCGACCCACGATCAAGGAGCGGACTGGCGCAGCATGAATGTCATCTTCTTCGTCATGGCTTTGGTAGCGTTCTTGTCGGCTGCCTGGCAGCAGGTTCTCGGGACTGGCTCGGTCGAGCCCATGGCACCCATGGAGCGCCTCTCCAGAGCCATGGTGGAATCGGCGGGTGGGGCCGTCGATCTAGCCGTGAGTCTCATCGGCGTCATGACGCTTTTTCTCGGTCTGATGAAAGTCGCCGAGGCGGGAGGGCTGCTGTCCATCATTTCCCGAGTCATCCGCCCGCTGATGGTGTGGCTCTTCCCTGATGTGCCGTCGGACCATCCCGCCATGGGGGCGATGATTCTGAACCTTTCGGCCAATGTCATGGGGTTGGGGAACGCCGCTACCCCCTTCGGCATTCGAGCGATGCAGGAGCTCGACAGGCTTAACCCGCATCCGGGCACGGCCACGAACGCCATGGTGCTCTTCATCGCCATTAACACGGCGAGCGTGACGCTGCTTCCGACGGGCGTGATCGCCCTTCGGGCGGCGGCGGGGTCGGCCAATCCGGCCGGCATCATGCCGACGACTTTGTTTGCCACCGTCTGTGCGACGTTGATCACCATTTTTGCGACTCGAGCGCTGCAGCGGTTTTTCCCTGTCTCCGGTGGAGCGGGTCGCTCGGATGCGGTCGCAGCGGTCGAGACGGAGCCGGCACCCGAAACGGAGGTGTCGAAGGTGGTCGAGGACGGCACGGCGTCTTTTCCTCTGTGGGTAAGCCTCGTGGCTCTGGGCTGCGTGATCGGCGTCATCCCCCTCACGATTCTGTACGGGAAGAGCATCTCGCCCTGGATCATTCCGGGCCTGATGATGGCTTTCCTGGGATTCGGGGTGGCCAGGAAGGTGCGCATCTACGAGGTTTTCGTCGAAGGGGCCAAGGACGGGTTCCAGGTTGCGGTGAAGATCATTCCCTACCTGGTGGCGATCCTGGTTGCCATCGGGATGCTGCGGGCGAGCGGGGCGCTCGATGCGGTCGTCGGGAAGGTCGGCGGCTACACGGCGATGGTCGGCCTCCCTGCCGAAGGGCTTCTCATGGCGATCATGCGGTCGCTCTCCGGCTCGGGGGCTTACGGCGTCCTGGCCTCGATCATCCACAACCCGGCGATCGGCCCGGACAGCTACACGGGCTATCTGGTATCGACGCTCCAGGGGTCGAGCGAAACGACGTTCTACGTCCTCGCCGTCTACTTCGGGGCGGTGCAGGTGAAGCGGATCCGACATGCGCTGGCCGCGGGTCTGCTGGGCGATCTCGTCGCCGTGATCATGTCGGTGGCCATCTGCTGGTATCTGTACGGATGAATCCAGCGCGCGCGGGTCTCTATTGCAGCAGTTCCACCTATTGGAGTTAGAGTCGTGACGGATGGTCCAGAGCCAAAAGAAACCCCCAGTCCTGCACCCGCAGTCTACGAGCGGCTGTTCACTCCGAGGAGCATTGCCGTTGTGGGCGCAAGCCACGACCCGATGAAACCGGGGGGGCGGGTGATCAAGGCGATCCTGGAGCATGATTACCAGGGAGCCCTTTGGGCCGTGAACCCTAAGACGGGATCCATTCTTGGTCTGCCGACGTTCAAATCGATCGAAGCGCTTCCTGCTGCCCCCGACCTTGCGCTCATCGCCATTCCCGCGTCCCTGGTGGTCTCGGCCCTCAGGGACCTCGCTCGGAAGGGTGGACGGGCGGCCATCATCCTGACTTCGGGCTTTGGCGAAAAGGACGCCGCGGGCAAGCGGCTCGAGCAGGAAATGCTTCGAATTGCACGGGATGCGGGCATGACGCTTATCGGCCCCAATTGCTCCGGCTTCATGACGCCGTGCTACAAAGGCAAGTTCGCCGGACTCGTTCCGACCTTGAAAGGAAGGGCCGTGGACTTCATCAGCGGCTCGGGGGCGACCGTGGACTATGTCATGGAGCAGGCGTCGGGGCGGGGCCTTTCCTTCGGCAGTGTCGTGAACCTGGGCAACTCGATCCAGATGGGCGTGGAAGATCTGCTTGCCCTCTACGATGAGCACTACGGGCCGGAGCACGCGAGGATCCTGATGCTGTACATGGAAACCGTCAAAAAGCCCGGCATGCTGCTCCGACATGCACGGAGCCTTCATCGAAAGGGCTGCATCCTGGTGGGGATCAAGTCCGGCGTGACCGAGGCGGGTCGCAAGGCAGCCGCCAGTCACACGGGCGCCATGGCCACCGACGACACGGCTGTTCAGGCTCTTTTCGAGAAGGCTGGGATCATTCGGGTGCGGAGCAAGGCAGAGCTCATCGATGTGGCCTGCGTGCTGCACGCCGCTCGAGGTCCCCTGTCCGGGAAGCGGGCCTGCATCGTGACGGACGCCGGGGGGCCGGGAGTGATGCTTTCCGATGAGCTGAGCCGGCTTGGCATCGAGCTTTCCGTTCTGTCCGACCGGACGCGGGACCTGCTCCGCACGATTTTGCCGCCCGAAAGCTCCGTGGCCAACCCGATCGACTGCCTGCCGTCCCGGACGGGCAAGCAGATCGAGTCGGTCCTTAAGGTTCTTGCCGAGCATGAGCGTGGGAACATCGACGTCATCGCCGTGATCACGGGGGATTCGGGGATGTCCGACAACTGGGAGATCTACGAGGCGATCTTGAAAGCCATGCAGGAGAGCTCGATTCCGGTCATTCCCGTGTTGAGCTCGGCCATGACGTCAATGCGGCAGATCGCCCGGTTCAGCGAGACGGGAAGTGTTTATTTCCCCGATGAGGTTCAGCTGGGGGCGGCACTGGGGAAGGTTGCGACCTGGAGCCCGCCCGACGATTCATGTCCCGTGATTGACGATTACAATCCGGGTGCGATCCGGACCGTTCTCGCCGGGCAAGAAGGAATGTTGACACCCGACGCGGCTCTTTCCCTGCTTCGAGCAGCGGGATACCGTCTCCCGGGGCAGCGCTTCATAACGCGCGAGGAAGACCTTGGCGCCGTCTGTTCGGCCATCGGTTTCCCGCTGGTGCTGAAGGGGGTGGGGCCGTTGCACAAGAGCGATGTGGGTGGGGTTAGAACGGGGGTCCGCAATGCGGCCGAAGCGCGGGATGTCTGGCGGGAGCTCATGGCCATCGAGGGTGTCTCCGGGGTCCTGGTCCAGGAGCAGGTGGAAGGGACAGAGGTGATCCTCGGAGCCAGCCATGCGGGAGATTTCGGACACCTGATCCTGTTCGGGCTCGGCGGGATTCACACCGAAGTGATGCAAGGCATCCGGTTTGCCCTCGCGCCGATCACTCGAAGCGAAAGCATCCGCATGATTCGCTCGATCCGGGCTTTTCCTCTCCTTGAAGGCGTGCGGGGGGAGAGGGGGGTGTCGCTCGATCTTCTCGCGGACTACCTGATGCGTCTGGGACGACAGATCGGAAGAGCGTCGTGTAGGGACAGAGTGTAGATCTCGGTGGTCG
>CALBZH010000339.1 GCA_937889795.1 uncultured Syntrophobacteraceae bacterium
CACCGAGATCTACACTCTTTCCCTACACGACGCTCTTCCGATCTTTCCTGATCGTAGACGATCCCGAGACCCCCACCGAGATCCAGGTACTGGATGGGAATACCCAGGGATTCGAGGTTGGAGATAAGAAGTCTGAGTCTCTTCAGAGCGTCGACAAACGGCGAGATCTCCGTGAGCTGGCTTCCGATGTGACAGCTCACCCCCTGGACGTCCACGTGCTTCATGCTGCGGGCCTGCTCATACGACTTAACCGCGTTATCGATGTCGACGCCGAACTTGTTCTTCTTCAAGCCCGTGGAAATGTACGGATGCGTTTTGGGGTCGACGTCAGGATTCACTCGAAGGGCGATCCGAGCCCGCCGTCCCAGCGCTGCTGCCCGCCCATCGATGGCCTCGAGCTCTTGCGTGGACTCAATGTTGAACATCAGGATGCCCTCATTGAGGGCGTAATCGATTTCCTCCCGGGTCTTGCCAACGCCCGAGTAGACGATGCGCTCAGCTGGCACGCCCGCTTTCCTCGCCCGGTACAGCTCCCCTCCCGAGACGATGTCGACGCCTCCACCCAGTGAGCCAAAAAGGTTGAGCAGAGCCAGGTTCGAGTTTGCCTTGGCGGCAAAGCAGGTCAGGTGCGGCACGGCCGTGAAGGCGGAATCGAAGACCGTGAAGTGATGCTTCAACGTTGCATGACTGTACACATAGCAGGGTGTGCCAACCTGGTCGGCCAGACTGCGCAGGGAAATCTTCTCACAGTGCAGCTCGTCGTTTTCGTAACGGAAATAGTGCATGGTGTTGTTTCTCCAACGTGGACGGTCAAATCGGAAGCTCCCGGGGTGATCGGGCTCACCCAATGCTCACCCGGATGACCTGGCGGAGTTGCTGCCTCCCGATCATTCGAGCATGAGGCTTCGGATCTCGACCCACTTCGAGAGGAGACCCTCATTCTGGTCAGGCTGTGGATTGACGTCCGATACGGCATAGGAGTAAACCACGTTACGCTTCACGGACCGGTCAAAGTAAGGCGCCTTTTGAATCGGCGTGTCCGTCAACCGCGTGATGTCCTTACCTTCTTTCCGGTAGACATGATAGCCCGCATTCTTGCCGTCGCTCTCCGTCCACTGCACCTCGATCCCTCCTTTGCCCGGGATCGCCCAAACCGACTTGGGCGGCGGGGGCGGCACGGACCCGGGGGCTTGAGCGTGGGCAAACAGAGCAGGTTCTCCACTCACCGAGATCCCTTCGAACACGATCATGGGGGTGACTCGGTACTCGTACGTGAGATTGGAGGCAATCGATTTATCCAGAAAGTTGTTTGCTTTGATCGGAACCGTCGAGAGCTTCTCCCACTGCCCGTTCGGCGGGCGGCGCTCGATGGCATACTGAATCTCCCCCTGGAGCGGCTGTCCCTCGACATCCTTGTTGGGGGACTTCCATTGGAGCATGATTCCCTGGGCCGTGGTGCTCACTTGCAGATCCTTGAGCGGCGCCGGGGCAGGGAGTACCTTCACTGCGACCGGCTTCGATCGAGCGAGCTCGCGCTGCTTCTTTCCGAACAAAGCCACGGAGTAGCGGTAGGCTCGATTCTTGGCCGCTTTCGTGTCAAGCCAAACCATGTTGTTGCCGTCGATGCGGGCTGGTTGGGGCGCTGCAAGCTCGATCCGCAGGTCTTCTTCCTGCCTGAGCGGTGGGCATTCGGAACAGCCCCGATCCTCCCATTTGATCTCTGATTTGTACAAGATGAAGTGGTGCAGCTCGCGCTTCTCTCCCCCTCGGATGTTTTCCGGAATTGACCAGGTCAGCTCAACGCCCCTGGACGTCACTTTTGCTTGAAGCTCTTTGAGATCAGGCTTGAAGAGCTGGGACAACGGGCGTGGGTAGATCTTCTTGCCACAGCCCACCAAAACGGTCGTTGCGATAGGAAGCAGGAGAGTGAGAGCCAGGGCACTTCGAAGAAGGGACGGCCATTTCGATCTCTGTACGCCACGTTTCATTATGGGGATCCTCCGGAGCTCTCGACCCGATTGAAGCCTGCCTCGCGCGGGTCGAGCGGTAAGAGGGTATCATGGTCCGTTTGGGCGCTCTCGGCACAGGTTGTGCCCGGGAAGGTCGGGCAGTCCGCTGCGACAAGCCGGGGAAGGCAATCCAATCACTTGGAGCCCAACCCCCAAAACCTTTTATTTGCCATCGCTCAGGAGCCCTGGATGGACGCCCGTTTCTTTTCCAGCTCCGCTTGCGCCCGGGAAATGGCCTCCTGGACACGCACGGTTGCGGTTCCTCCTTGGGACTTTCTCTGGTCGACGGCACTCTTAACGTTAAGCAGGTCGAAGAGATCCGTGTCGAATGCCTTGGATGCGTTCTTGAATTCCTCGAGCGTGCAATCCTTGAAGTCTTTCTGCTGGAGAACGCAAAGCTGAACGATCTGTCCCACGGCATGGTGGGCCTTGCGGAAGGGGATTCCCTTGCGAACCAGGTAGTCCGCAAGCTCCGTGGCCAGAATAAATCCTTCGCGCGCGGCCTGATCCATTCGCGATCCCTTGAATTGGATCTCGGGCAGGAGCCGGGCGAGAAGACGCAGGGTGCTCAGGATCGTGTCAACCGTGTCAAAAACGGGCTCCTTGTCTTCCTGCAGAT
>CALBZH010000340.1 GCA_937889795.1 uncultured Syntrophobacteraceae bacterium
AAAGACTATCTCGACGACATCGAGCAGTGGCCGGAAGTAGCCGCCATCAACCAGCTGAGGAATCCGAATTTTATCCTCCCGGGGCAGCGCATCACGATACCAGCCAGTCTCCTCAAGGGGATTCCCGCCGAAGGCAAGATCACCTTTGTTCAGGGCATCGCGGAGATTCAAGACCACAATAACCAGGAATGGCGAGCCGCGCAGCCGGGGGATGTCGTTCACGAGCAAGACATGGTGCGCACGGGCCCGGAGAGCGGCCTCGAGATTGCCTTCGCTGACGGGTCTACGTTCTTCCTGCGCTCCGATGCGACCCTCGGGTTGACCAAAATCCGCAAGCGGGGCATCTCGGAGATGATTCACGAGCTGTTTCTCGAAGCCGGCCGGATCATCTCGCATATCAAAAAGACGACAGGGCGTGAGCCTCGTTTCCAGATCCGGACCCCATCCGCCACGGCCGCCGCCCGCGGCACGGACTTTCGGGTCGGGCTGGATCGCCGTGAGGACACGCGGGTCGAAGTCCTCCAAGGAACCGTTGCCGCAAAGGCCAAACAACGCAAAGTGCTCCTGGATGAGGGAGAAGGCACGTTGATCCGGCGGGGAGGCGAGCCGATTGGAGCACGCGTCCTGTTGGATCCGCCCGCGCTTCAAGCGCCTGAGCCCCTCTATCGAAAGCTCCCCATTGAGCTCCGATTTTCCTCGGTGGACAATGCGGTCTCTTACATCGTAGCTCTTTCCAAAGACCCGGAAGGAAAGCAGCTGATCCGCGAATGGACGGTGAAGCCGACAGAAACTCTCAAGGTTGAAGCCCTCGCGGACGGGACCTATTTCATGCAAGTGAGAAGCGTCGACCGGCTGGGTCTCGAAGGCGCCCCATCTCAGAGCTACACGATCCAAGTACGAACGAATCCCATCCCGCCTTTTGTCCAGAATCCCGTGGACGGCCAGGAGTACAAATCGGTGACCATGGATTTCCAATGGCTGAAAGTGTCGGATGCATCCCACTACCACTTCCAGCTGGCTGAAGACGCCGATTTCGTCAAACTGGTCGATGAGCAGACGGGTTTCAAGGGAACTGAATTTAAAAAGAAGAAGGGGTTACAGCCGCAGCCCTACTATTTTCGCATCTGCTCCATCGCGCATGACGGCTATGTCGGGATTTGGTCGGATACGGTGAAGTTTTCCCTCCTGCCGCCGCCGCCCACACCGGCCCCCGACCCTCCCAAGACGACCAGGAAAGAAATTCATTTGCAGTGGAAGAGCCAGGGCGAGGGTTTCACCTATCACTTCCAAATGTCGCGAGATCCTGAATTCGAAGAGGTCATTGCCGATGAAAGAGTGGCCGACTCGCAGATTACCATCACGAAGCCCAAAAAGGCCGGGACCTATTATGTGCGCGTGAGTGCCATCCATGCCGAGGGCTTTGAAGGGAATTTTTCCCCTCCACAGAGTTTCAAGATCAAACGATCTATTTGGGGATATGTGGTCACGGGCCTGACGGTCGGTCTGATCCTCATCTTGACCGTGCCTTGACTGGTCTGATAGGGGCGACTGCTCCCCGACCTGCGATTGGCAAAGCCATAATATTCCTCTTTCAAGCCGACGCACCGCGCTCAGGCAGGTGCGGAACGGCTCGAATGGTTCCCAATGGCTCAGCAATTGCCCAAGAGATCCAGAGCGGTTCAGCTCATCCTGTGGGTGCTCATTCTGCCTGCCCTCGTCGCCTTGATGGATTCCCTTGGATTCTTCGAGGGGCCGGACCGTCACTTCTACGATCTGTATTTCAGACTCCGCGGATCGAGGACGCCGAGTGAAGCCATTCTCATCGCGTCCGTGGACGAGCAGTCGCTAAAAGCCTTGGGAAAATGGCCCATCCGCAGGAGATATTATGCGGAGCTGCTCGACCGGCTTCAGTCGGCTTCGGTTGTGGCGTTGGACGTCCTCATGGATGAGCCGTCCGACAGGGAAGACGACCGGCTTCTGGCGGAAGCGATTTCGAGGCACGGAAGAGTTGTTCTGCCCAGCCACATTTCCCCCCATCATGCCAACGCTCCTGCCGGGCCGCTTTTTACGGGCCGCGCTGTCGGCCACACCCATGTCGAGCAGGGAATCGACGGTGTGACCCGGGAAGTGTTTCATACGATCTCCATGGACGGGCAGGTCGTTCCTTCCTTTGCCCGTGCCATCCTCGAGGTGCTCCAGCCGGGCTCCCGTCCAGACGGTAGGCCGGTTCTCGCTCTGCAGGGCAACGCCCGTCGCGGCATGATCATTCAGTCCGACCCCATGGCCATCAACTTTTACGGTCCCAGCGAGACCTTCCGATTCGTCCCCGTGCTGTCCATCCTCCATGGAGATTGTCCGCCGTCCCTATTCGACGGCAAGACCGTGTTGATCGGCCTGACCACGCCCCCGGGCACCGGCGAAACGCTGACACCCTTTTTCGAGGACAGAAACCGGATGTCGGGGGTGGAGGTGCACGCGACGATTCTCAACAACCTCCTGGACGCATCCGCCATCAGAAAGGCCGAATCCTATAAAACGTGGGGTGTGGTCTTTGCCATGAGCAGCGGCTGTCTTCTGCTCTTTCCCCGATTCGCGCCGAGCAGGCTCCTTCTGGTGTGGATCTCTGCAGTGACGCTGGCTGCTGTCGTGCTGTTCCGGATTTTCGTCGACCATCACTATTGGCTCCCGCCAACCCCGATCTATGGCGCGATGACCGGCTGCCTGATCTGCGTCTACGTCCAGAAGCTTCGTCAGACGCAGGAGTCCCTCCTGGCGTCGCAGCAGGAGTGGGAGGAATCCTTTCACACCATCGACGACGCCATTGTCTTGCACAACCACCGATGCGAGGTCGTTCGCACGAACCAAGCGGGCTCCAGCTTTCAGGGCGACCTTGTCCACAGGGTACTTGAAAACCGCTGCCGTCAGTTGAAGGCACTGTTTCAGGATTTGCCTCCCAAGGAGTACGGCCGATCGAATCCGATTGTTGCCGGGATCCCCAACGAGGAGCTCTTCGACGAGGTCTCGGACCGCTGGTACGAGATTCGATCCGTACCAAGGACAGACCGGCGCCGGCAGTTTCTTGGAGCCGTCCACGTCATTCGAGACATCACGGACAGGAAGCGGCATGAGCGGGAGCAGCAGGAGCTGCATCTCATGCTCAGCCAGGCCCAGAAGATGGAAGCCATCGGGACCCTCACCGGAGGGATCGCTCATGATTTCAATAACATCTTGTCAGGCATCATGGGATACACGGAGATCGTGCAGCGGCAACTGCCCGAGGACAGCCCTTTGCGCAACAAGCTGGATCAGGTGCTCAAGGCGAGCACACGTGCACGCGACATCATCCAGCAGCTGCTGACCTTCTCGCGCAAGGGAGCCCACGAATCGAAGCCGATCGAGATGGCGCCGTTGGTGAGAGAAGCTATCAAGCTCGTTCGAGTCATGCTCCCCGCAACGATCGACATACGACAGAACGTCTGCTCCATCGGTTCCATCATGGGCGATCCGACCCAGGTGCACCAGATCCTCCTCAATCTGGCCACCAACGCCCTTCACGCCATGCGGGACAAGGGCGGAACCCTGGAAGTGGACCTCGAGGATGTTGCTTTGGAGGAGCCCCTGCAGGTGGATGGACAGATGTTGAGAGCGGGACCATACGTGAAGCTGAGTGTTCGGGACACCGGGCACGGCATCCCGGACAAGGTGCGCGCACGCGTCTTCGAGCCCTATTTCACCACCAAGACCCAAGGTGAGGGGACAGGGCTCGGGCTGGCGACTGTTCGCGGGATTGTCCAAGATTATGGCGGATTGATTACCCTCGAGAGCTGGCCGGATGAAGGCACACGCTTCACCATCTATCTCCCGCGCCTCGAGCAATCGGGGGGCGATTCGGCACTCGAGACGCCGGATTGCCAAATCAAGGGGCAAGGGCATGTGTTGTTCGTGGATGACGAGCCAGAGCTCGCGGATCTGGTAGGGGACATGCTGGAAATCCTCGGCTATCAGGTCACATCCGCGAATACCCCCACGGAAGCCCTGGAGATCTTTCGAGCCGGGCCGGACAAGTTTGAGGTCGTGATTACGGACATGTCCATGCCCGGCATGACCGGGGAGGCGCTCGCCGAGAAGCTCCTCCGGATTCGCCCGGACGTGCCGGTCATCTTGTGTACCGGATACGGGGACGCCGCAATTCAAGCGGGAGACCGGAGGCTGCTCACAAAGCCCTTCAAGCTGAACGATCTCGCCAGGGCTCTCGCGAAGCTCAGCTAAAAATGATGGACGAAGCGCAAATTGAGTCGCTGGCCCTCGGGCCGGTTTTCGGCCGCGGTCTCGAAGTAAACATTGAAAAAGACATGGGTGTCTTTCGTCCAGTGGAAGACAGCGCCGGGGCCAATCCCGAGCACCCGTTCCTTCCGGTCGTAGACCCTCTGCCCTTCCACCTCCGTATCGGTGAGCTGCTGCAGAAAATAGCCATTGAATCCAGCGCGGAAACGATTCGGGACCAATTCGTATTCCGTGGCGAAGTTGAAATGAACCGCCTGACCGGCTTGGGTGTCCCGAACGTCCCCAAACCCACGGTTCGGATCGTCGTTAAGGGCATTCCAGAGGTAATGGGCACGCACCGACGTGGTCCAGTGGGGGGTGATGAACCATGTCCCGGACCAATACGGGTTGAATGAAAAGAAATTGCTCCCGGGATTGATCTCTTTGTCGCGATCGTATTTTCCCGTGGGGAGCAGCATCTGGAATTCGATCCGGTGCATGAAGATCGGTCCCTTGCTGCCCATGATGGGATCCCACTGGAGATAAGGCCCGATGAGGATATCACCCAACCCGCCGCTGTTGTCTTCAGGCAGTCCACCGTTGACGTTGAAATCCAGGCTGGTCGAAACCACGGGGATGATGACGTCGAGCCCCCACTTCCCACCGAGAGGCAGCGCCTGGTTGGACTGGTAGATGAACTGCGTCAAGCTGATGAAGACGTTCAAATCCTCGTGAAACTCCGACGGAAACAGTCTCTCTCCGTTGGGCCCTTTGAATTTGTCCGCAGTCCAATACTGAAAATACTGCTGGGCGTAGAGCCCGGGACCCGAAGGCGGCCCGCCATCGAGAAAGCTGGTGAACCCCAAATTGACCGCCGGGAGATCATAGGCTTCCGCCGGGGGTGTCGTGCTCCCGGTCCCGAAAGCGATGCAGGCGACCCCAAAAACGATCCAAAACACCCATCCTTGAACCGACCTCTTTCTCATAGCCCCCCTCCTTTGTCCGTTTAACCACTTTCCCCAACCCGTTTCTTCGCGGCTTCAATGCATTCGAGCAGCGTGTCGATTCGTGGCTTCGCTGATGTGAGAAAACACCGATGCCAGTCGTCGTCAGTCATCCGAGCCTTGAAGTAAGCCTCCACAGGGAAAAAAACCTGCCAGCAGACCAGAGCCCGTTGGCAGGGAAGCCGACCCCCTTCGTGTCGGCAATAGCGGAAGGTCACCTGCCCACCCAGCTTCGGACAACGAATTTCCAGCTGATCATAAGCAGCCTCATCATTCCCCAAGTCGCGCTGTTCCAATGCATCGACCACAACAACCTCCTCGAATCCCCTTCCCCCTTAAGGCTTCGGAAATCCAGCAATGGATTTCAAAGCGCGCTGGATCTCCTCCTCGGGCAGGGCGTAAGGGATCAGCTTGCCAGAGAGAAATGCATCGTATGCCGCAAGATCGACGAGCCCGTGGCCGCTGAAGCAGAACAGGATCGTCTTTTCCTTGCCTTCTTCCCTGGCCTTCTTGGCTTCATTGACCACGGCGGCGATCACGTGGTTTGTCTCCGGTGCAGGAATAACGCCTTCGGTGCGAGCCCAGTTGATGCCGGCGGTAAAGGTTTCGATCTGGTCGAATGCCCGCGCCTCGACAAGCTTCTGCTCAACCAGATGGCTCACGATGGGAGCCATGCCGTGGTAGCGCAGGCCGCCTGCGTGGATGGGCTCGGGCACGAAGTCGTGACCGAGCGTGTGCATGGGCAGGAGCGGCGTCGTCATAGCCGTGTCCCCGAAGTCGTAGGCGAAGGGACCTCGGGTCAACGTCGGGCAGGAGCTCGGCTCGGCGGCGACCACCTGCACCTGCTTGCCGTGGATCTTGTCGCACACGTAGGGAAGGCTGATGCCGGCGAAATTGCTGCCGCCTCCCGCACACCCCAGGACGACATCGGGATAGATGCCGATCTTGTCCATCTGCTTCTTGGCTTCCAAGCCGATGATGGTCTGGTGCAGGAGCACGTGGTTGAGCACGCTTCCCAGGGAGTAGCGGGCATCGGGATCACCCACGGCGTCTTCGATGGCTTCGCTGATGGCGATACCCAGGCTTCCGGGCGAGTCCGGAAACTCCGCCAGGATTTTGCGACCCGCCTGCGTACGATCGCTGGGGCTCGGGATGCACTCCGCACCCCAGGTGGCCATCATCAGTCGTCGATAGGGCTTCTGGTCGAAGCTCACCCGAACCATGTACACGCGGCATTCCAGACCGAACATCTGGCAGGCCATGCTCAGCGCACTTCCCCACTGGCCGGCACCCGTCTCCGTCGCAAGCCTCTTGATGCCGAAGGCTTTGTTGTAATACGCCTGAGGGATGGATGTGTTCGGCTTGTGCGAGCCAGGAGGACTGGCCCCTTCGTACTTGTAGTAGATCTTGACGGGCGCATCGAGAAGCTTCTCGAAATTCACAGCCCGCTGAAGAGGGGTCGGCCGATAAAGGAAGTACTTCTCGAGTACCGGCTCCGGGATGTCAATCCAGCGTTGGGCCGACACCTCTTGCTCGATGAGATTCATGGGAAATACAGGAGCCAGATCCTCCGCCTTGATCGGCTGTCCCGTGCCGGGATGCAAGGGCGGCTTCATCGGCGTCGGCAGGTCTGCCTGAATGTTATACCACTGGCGCGGCATGTCGCTTTCCTCTAAAAAAACCTTCAACCGTTCCATCGATTCTCCTTCCTTCCACTGGATATAGGTAAAAAAAAGGCCATGGAGCACCCGCCCATGGCCTCTGCGCTTGCTTTGCCCCTCGGAGCCCTGGGCGGTCTCTTCCCACCCACGACTCGTTGGATCCTTCCTGCAACGACTCCCTGTGGGCAGGCTCAGTTAGAAGCCTGCCAACGCCAAACCCCCTCTCCGTACGCTGTCGTCGACACCACGACCACCGCACCCTCATACTCGTTGGCGTCCTGATCCCCGGCTTGCACAGCCCGATGGGATCCTGACGATAGTCATCGTTGCTGACTTAAGCGATACCACAAGGACCGGAAAGTTGTCAACACAAGTTAACGAAGCACAGAGGATTCGTGCTTTGGGGTGAGGTCGAGGTCCGATGCCAGCCTGTCATCCGTTCCGATTGACCGCTCGCACCGGAACCGGATGTCGAGCTCTCACTGGAGCCGCTCCTCGAGGGAGCATGCCAGGGACCGAGCCAGCCCCCCGTGCTCCAGCACACCTAATGACACCCAAAGAGCGAGAAGCCGATCCACAAGTGTGGCGGATACCGCTGGCTATCCATCATTGCTTTCTGCGCCAGCTGTAACGCGAAAAGGGGTGGAGCACCTCCAACGCGCTGCTCGTGGTACAACGTCATGAACTGCAGGGTCGCATCGTCGCGAGCTTTGGTGATGGACACGAGCACGGATTGAGCCCCGGCTTCCAGGAAGGCGCCCGGTAGACCAATCAAGTCGTCACCCGACAACTGAACACCTTGAGCTTCCGTCGGGCGATACCCCAAAGAGCAGGCCGAGAGGATCACTTCACTGAAAGGCGGCCTGTGTTGCGCAATGTCTCCTGCGTCCAGTCTCCCGTTGAGCAACAGCAATCCAGAGTTCAGGGGCTCGCCGGTCTCGAATTTGCCGTGACAGGCAAGATGAATGATCGCGCCATCGGCTTCCCTCAGCCGCGCCAGCTTCCAAAAACCCTCTTCGGTGGCATCTTTGCCGACAATGGGAGTGTGGATCATCGCCTCATTCAGGCTGTAGATCTCTTCGATGGTCCTGATTTCGGCCTCCGCGAATGGAAGATCCTGAAGACCGCTCCCCTTGCCGTAAGCTGGTGCGCCGATGAGCGCGATCCGCGGCTGATGGCTGAGCGGCGCCTGCAGCGCGACAAGGCAGGTAAGATTCGGCAAGATCCCGACAGGACATCTCTCAAACAGCCTCTGTCCAGCGAATTGCATTCCCGCCCAAGGCAGCAAGTGGAGAAGGCCATGGGGCACAACGACGAGGCTCTTTGCGGTTAGAGCCTCCTCGAGGAGGTTTCGCGGCACCAATTTGTCCGCCACAAGCCCCGGAAACTTGGCAGGGTCGAGCTCGCCCGCTCGAGGGTACGGGCTTTGAAGCACTTCCCGGTATGCACCGAGGTCTTGGAGTGTCTCGGACGCCACCGGAACAGCGCCGACACGAAACGAGCGATTCTTGATGAGAACCGCCACAATCTGCTGCTGTCCGAAATAGAGGGTGATTGCGGCCTGATCCCGCTCCGCCAGAATGTCGGCCAGGCCAGCAGCTTCAAACGAAGCTGGTGCGGACAGGGCACGCCAGCGAGGGTCTGAAAAACGGATGCGCTCGAGCAGCAGGAAGCGCTGATGCAGAAGCTCGTTGCGCCGCTTCTCGAGCTCCTCGGTCTGCCCCGTCCTATAGCCGTAATACTCCAGTGCGTCGATCTGACGGGAGAGTGCATCGACCTGGTTTGCGAAATCGGTCTTCTCCTCTTGATCGTGGGGCCGGGACAAGGTGAGAACGGCTGCGAGCGCTCGTGCCTTGACCCGCTCGATGAGCTGAACGGCGGGCTCGGCTTCATCGAGAAGACATGCGAGACTGATGGCTTCCTCGAAGAGCGGAAGCTTGTCCGCCATGTAGGTGCTGTCGAGCCGGTAACCGAGCGGCGCCTTGCGCAGCTCGTCAACGGTTCGGGCGGCCTCCTGATACATGCCGAGTGCTTCGTGATTGCTTCCCCGTGTCGAGAGCGCTCTCGCCAACCGCCACTGGGCTTTCCACAAGGACTCGGAGTCGTGATAGGCGGCCAAGGATTCAACCGAGGATTCGGCCGCCCGAACGGCTTCCTCCGTTCGTCCGAGGCCCAGCAGAGCCTCCGCCTTCCAGCTCTGCAGCACGCCGATTTTGGGCTGCATCAGCCCTGTAAACAATGGCTCCAGCCGTTCGAGCTCTTTCAGCCCGCCCCCATAATCCCCACGCTCGACCAGAATGGAAGCCAGCTGAAACTCGATCGCGGGCTTGACATCCTCCGGCAGTTTGGGGAGTACTTTGACGAAATGGGCGCAAGCTTCATCAAAATGGCCCAGACGTCGGTTAGACCTCGCCGTGATCTGCTCGAGA
>CALBZH010000341.1 GCA_937889795.1 uncultured Syntrophobacteraceae bacterium
GGCGGAAACCCTCGTTCCCAACATCCGGCGCACCCGCGAGGAGATGACGGCGGCATTGAGCGGCTTCTCCGGCGGGTTCGTCCGGCCGGGGCCCTCCGGCTCGCCCACCCGGGGCCAGGCGGATATTCTGCCTACGGGACGCAATTTCTTCTCGCTCGACCCACGCACCACCCCCTCTCCCGGGGCCTGGGAGGTGGGGAAAGCCCTGGGAGACCGGCTGATCGAGCGATGCCTGGAGGAGGAAGGAAAATACCCCGAGAGTGTGGGCATCATCGTTTGGGGCTGCCCCACCATGCGGACGCGTGGGGACGACATTGCCGAGATCCTCTACCTGCTCGGACTGCGCCCCGTGTGGCAGGCCAACGGTATCGTGAGCGGGCTCGAAGTCATCCCCCTGGAAGAGCTGGGACGCCCCCGCATCGACGTGGTGCCCCGCATTTCCGGGTTTTTCAGGGACGCATTCCCCAACCTGGTCCAGCTCATCGACAACGCCGTCCGCATGGTGGCGATGCTCGAGGAGCAGGTGGAATCCAACCTCATCCGCCGTCACGTCCTGGCGGACCGCGAGAAGTACCGGAAAGAGGGAGCCGGCGAGGATGAGGCCTGGCGGCTCGCCACCCTGCGCGTTTTCGGCTGCCCGCCCGGGACGTATGGGGCCGGCATCGCCGAGCTCATCGAATCCAAGCAGTGGAAGACCCAGCAGGACCTGGGCGAAGCCTACATCCTGTACTCATCGCACGCCTACGGGCAGGGCGTCTACGGGACCCAAAGTCAAAAACTCTTCCGACAGCTCCTTTCCCGCATGGACGTCACGGTCAAAAACGAGGACTCCCGCGAATACGACATGCTGTCGTGCACCGACTTCTACAATTATTACGGAGGGTTGATTGCCGCATCGGCCACGGTCCGCGGCACCATGCCCTTCGCCCTGGTGGGGGACAGCTCCGACCCGCGCCGCGTGCTGCTTCGGACCACCCACGAGGAAGCCAAGCACGTGCTCCGCTCGCGCCTCCTCAACCCCAAGTGGCTCGAGGGACTCAAGCGGCATGGCTACAAGGGGGCGGGCGACATCTCCAAGGTCATGGACATCATCATCGGGTGGGACGCCACGGCGCAGGTCATGGAAGACTGGATGTACGAGCGGGTGGCCAACCGCTACGCTCTCGACCCCGAGATGCAGAAGTGGCTGAAGGAGGTCAACCCCTACGCCCTCCAGAATATCCTGGACAAGCTGCTCGAGACCATCGAGCGCGGCATGTGGAACGCCGGCGACGAGATGCGCCACCAGCTGCGGGATGCCTACCTGGACGTTGAGGGCGAGATTGAGGAAGTCACGGACACAACTGCGGGGTTGGCCGCCATGGCCGACGCGGTGGGCGCATGAAAGCTGAGCTCCGCACGATCCCACCTTCGGGATCAGCCAGGGTGGATCCCTTTTCGAGGAAAGTGGAAAGGGATCGCATGAGTCTGCCGATGCACCGCGCCGGGCAAAATGGTGCGGAGGAGCTCCGGTTTTTTCAGCGGTTAACCAGGAGAGGATCATGACCACAGACGTCATTTACTCGGATCATCTCATCGAATTGAGTCACGACTCGATCCTGCTTCGCGATTTTTTCTATCCGTTTGGATCCAAGCGCGTCGCCTTTTTGAAGATCGACCATGTGCTCGCGCTGAAGCCCACCCTTTGGACAGGCAAATACAGGCTCTATGGAACCGGGAATTTCCGAACGTGGTTTGGGCCCGACATGAGTCGAGCCTCACGGGACAGAATCTTCGTGCTCCATCCGAAGCGGGGATGGTGGCGCATGGGCTTCACCGCGGTGGACTCTGCCGCGGTCGAGGCAACGTTGAGAGAAATGGGGCTGTCTGTCCAGGAGAGCCCGTGAAGCTCTTCCGCAATCCACCAGCAGCTCCGGGAAGTGATGCCTCGGGATTGGCATCGGGCATCGGGTTTCAGGTTTCAGCGTCTGCACTTCGGGTTGCCGAAACGAGTCTTTGTTTTGAGGAGTCGTCCACGTCATGGAAACGATCTTGGATCCTGTGTGCAGCAGGTTGAGCGTTCGAGGACAGGACACAGCCTCCTTCGAGAGGTGCTGCCCTGGAGTTGAAAAACCTGGAGGAGCCGGTTTCGGAAACGGGAAGCTCTGGTGTGCCCTCTTGATTTCCGTCCTGTTCCATGGCGCGCTGCTGAGCGCACCGTTCTCGATGAACAGGACGCAGCAGCCCCGGTGCGAAGAGGTGCTGCTCGTCACGGCGATGGGAGGGGGAGCGCCGACGGCAACTCCCGGTCCTCCCGAGTTGCCTGGGAAGCAGCCTGAGGAGGAGATGCAGGTCCCGGAGCCGCCTCCCCGGGAGCCTGTCATGGCCGAAAAGGTGATATCAACGCTCCCGCCGGTCAAACCGGCGAAAAAGAAACCGGTCGTCAAACCCACCCCGAAGATGGCCGAGCCACGCCCGGCGGAGACATCCGTCGAGCGCGAAGCGCCGGCTCAGAATGCGGGTCAAGGGTCGTCCGAAGGCCAGGCCCTGGCATCAGCCGGCCCGGGCTCGGCGGCCCATGGTCCGGTGGAATCGATCTTCGGGGCTTCGGACGGTCCCCGGTTCCTCCGGAGAGTGCTTCCCCACTATCCACAGCTCGCCCGGGAGATGGGGAAGGAGGGGACCGTGCTGCTGCGACTCACCCTCGATGAGCGCGGGCGCCTCATGGAGGCTGTCGTGGTGCGGGGCGCCGGGTCCGGCTTTGACGAGCAGGCCCTGCGGGCCGTCAAGGAATCCACCTTCAGCCCCGCCAAACGAGATGGAAGGCCTGTGATGTGTCGGGCCAACCTTCCCGTCAAATTCATTCTTGAAGGATCCAGCGATGATTGAATTCTTTATCAAAGGCGGCCTGCTCATGTGGCCGATCCTGCTGTGCTCCGTCGTGGCCCTGACGCTCATCATCGTGAAGGGCCTGCAGCTGGGGAGCGTCCTGAGTCGACTGTCGTCATCGGTCGAAAGACTGCTCGATGAGCACCCTCCGGCGGTTTCCCCCATCATCGACGGCGTCCGGCGCGGCCTGGATGACGACCAGTTGTCATTCCTGGGAACACGTGCCCTCCGAAGCCTGGAAAAAGGGCTCGGGCTGCTCTCCCTCATTACCGTCATCGCTCCCCTCCTGGGCTTCACGGGCACCGTCACCGGGATGATCCAGGCGTTCATGGTCATCGCTTCCCACTCTGGCGGCCGGGTGGAGCCCTCCATGGTGGCCGGGGGCATCTACGAGGCCCTCATCACCACGGCCGGCGGTCTTTTTGTCGCCATCCCCTCTCACGTGGCCCTGCACTTCCTGGAGGGGCGGGTGGACGAGATCGGGCTCCGGATCAAGGAAATGGCCATGATCCTCATGGAAAGGAGAGGCCATGGAGTTTGAGAGGCGAAGGCGGCGACACAGGCACATCGACGTGGCCCCGCTGGTGGATGTCGTCTTCAACCTGCTCCTCTTCTTTGTGATCACCTACAACGTTACCAGTGAAGCGGGCATCAAGATCCGCCTCCCGGAATCCATGACGGCGGTGGAGCAGAACGAGGAGCCCATCGTGATTGTGCTGACTCGTGACGGAAACACCTTCATCAACGATCACCCCGTATCCCTGGACGGCATCCCGGCATTTCTGAAACAGCGGTTTGAAGATTCGCAGGCGACTTCCATCCAGATCAAGGCGGATCAGCAGGCGGACGTGGGGCTTCTCGTGAGAGTTGTGGATGGCGTGCGACTTTCAGGATGCACGGCCCTCCAGATCGTTACGGACCGCAAGGCTGAAGGCCGATAACCCTCGGATCGCTTCGGAGGAGCTCGCCCATGCTGCTGGGAAAATTCTACGATGGACTCGAAATCCACCGTGAGGAAAAGATCGTCTACGCCCGCTTCCTCGTCCCCCATCGCGTGATCTCCACCTGCATGGCGGCGGGTGGGCTTCGGGATGATCTCACCCACCTGTACAATCACCAGTCCTGTGAGCCGGCGGGCCATCACCGGCCCATGCACGCCCAGATCACGCGCCGGCCCGATGGTTATCGCCAACTGGTCTCGTCCCGGCACGGTCTGCCCCACGAGGAATGCGCCACGCTCGGAACGGCCGCCAACATGCGCTATGCCGTCCTCAAGCACCAGGAATTTCGGGAGCTTCAGGTGATCGCCGTGTGTACGGGAGGGGTCGAGACCAACGCCGGGCGAGTGGGAGACCCTGCCGTGGTCTACGAGATGGATGGAGCTTACGAACGGGTGGGAGTGCAGGAGCCGGTGGCCCACGGGACCATCAACACGCTGCTCTTTGTCAACCGGGAGCTCACGCCCGGTGCGATGGTCCGCTGCGTCATGACGGCCACCGAAGCCAAGACGGCCGCCCTGCAGGAGCTGGCCGTCAACTCGCGCTACTCAGACGGGCTGGCCACGGGCACGGGCACCGATCAAATCGGCGTCGCCTCGCGCCTCGCCACCGGAATCCCTCTGACCGGCGCGGGCAAGCACAGCGTCCTGGGGGAGCTCATCGGCAAGACCGTGCACAGCGCCATCCGCGGGACCCTGGCCCTGCAAAACGAGCTCACTCCCGAGGGCCAGCGCTCCACGGTCATTCATCTGGAGCGGTTCGGCGCCACCAAGGAGCGCCTGCGGGAGGACGTGGCCGCTCGGCTGAACGGCTCCGACAGCGCTCTTTTCCGCGCGAACTTTTCCTGCGTCGAGCGGGACCCGCTGGTGGTGGCGGCCGTGGCGGCCCTGGCTCACTTGCGGGACAAGGTGGTGTGGTCCATCCTGCCGGAAAGCTGCGCTCCCGAGCTTGCCGCCACCTACGGCGCCCAGATCGCCGCCGCGGTCTCGGGCGACATCACGCGGTTGCCGGCCTACCGGGACCACCTTGCCGCCGCGAGCTATACCCTCACCAGCGGAGACCTGCTGAGCTTGGCCGCCCATGCCATGGCCCTGGGATTCCGGGAGAAATGGCTCGATCCCGAGACTTTGGAAACGGAGGATTCGACGTCCTGTGGGACGTCGCCTGCGTCGGGCTCGGCCGAAAACGGGCGCTGAGCCATCGGACCGCCCTCGATCTGGCCGCGTGAACTGGAGTCTCGATCCCGACTTTGTGGGCCATGGCAGAGCTAGGACTCGGTCAACGTTGCTTCGCAAGGGACATCCCCCTTTGATTCCCCCAAGGGGGTTTGGGGGTGTTCTCTTGCCCGGCACAACTTCTTTGACGGAGCACGAGGCTGGGGAGAAAAACCCCCGGCTACCCGGGTGGGCGAGTTCTTCATCTCCTCACTCGTAGTCCCAACAGCCGTTCCATGGGATCGAAATCACGGTCGTTATGGAGAAGGTCAAAGTCGTTTTCGATGCAGAATGTTGCAATGATGACGTCTATTGTCTTGCGCACGGTTGTTCCACTCTTGCGCAGTTTCCGATAGTTCTGGGCAGTCCGCAACGCGATGTCTTTCCCCACAAAGTCATGGTACTCTAGGCTTTCCATGATCTGCTTCGCTTTATGGTAGTCTTCCTCGCTTCGAAAACCTTGCAGGAACTCTGCAATGATCAGATCTCCCGTGACAATGCGGCTATGATCCAGCTCGTAGTCCAGGAGATTCGTATGGGGTGCGTCGATGCCCCGAACATAGTCGATCCACACAGAAGTGTCGGCGACAATCATTTGTCAGTTCTCATTTCCTCAAGATCGCCTTCCCAATTCAGTCTTCCTCGGTAACTCCGAATTTTTGCCTGATTCCTCTGAGCGATGAGGAGTCTGAGTCCTTCCTCGACCGTTTCCTTTTTTGTCTTGTAGCCAGATATCTTGAGGGCTTCTTCCATCAGCTTGTCATCAATGATTATGTTCGTTCGCATGCTATCACCTCCTGTAGTGTGTATGAGATGCACCTATTATACACATTCAAGGGGCAGAAAACCAGCCTTACTGCGCGCGAAGCACGTCCGCCCAACGGGGCAAATCAGCCGCGCGGCTCTGCCTCATCCGCTGGAGCGATTTGTTGGGCGGTGGAATCCGACCATTTTCTATTGCTTAAACTCCCAAATGGCATCAACATGGGTAAGAGCCACAATAAATTCCACCAATTCAATCCGATAGTGTTAAGAGCACCGTATGACCATACGGCCCAGGCTATACATAGAAAAAATATCCCATATGGCGCGAGCATTAATTTCCAATAATGTGTTGATGCAAAACGCCACGGTGCGAAATAAAGAATCACGATAATAGAGGTGCCAGACAAAGCTATTCCCAATACACCCTGCTCTGCTTTTCCCTGAAAGAGAAAGACAATAGAGAGTATGAGCACCCAGATAAAACCACCGGCCCAACCCGCTGTCCAGCCTATTCTTTCACCTATTCGGTCTTTCACCGTTTCACCTCTTCTTGATGAGCGCCCAACCAGTGATTGAGCAGACCTGTTGATCTTTGGGACGTGGAATGGTCGTCGAATGGCATCGGGTCAGAGAGTGTCTTGTCTGCACGCGTTCGATGAGGGTAGACTCCCTCCATCGTCCTGATATCGCAATCTATTTCAAATATGAGGTCCTTGCAAGGGTATTCCAGGGCCATGAACGCCTCCTTCTGTTGATCATGTCATTTGGCAGGATCAGCAGAAATTGGAAATCTTCTCATGTGAGCATGACGTGAGTGAAAGGAATGCGGCCACCGTATGTGGGGACGTCTTGCTCAGCCCGTGGGCACCGCGTGATTCAACCGGATTCGGCCGGGGCATTAAGGCCGTGTGGGGGCGGATGGATGGGCCGGGGAGCATGCCCGGCCACGGGCCTCGATGCCAATGAGCGTGGCTCCGAGGGCGTTTCTCATGGCGTGATGCTTGTGTAGAGGTAGAGGATCGCGTCCTCGATTTTCTGAAACGTCTTTTCCAGAGCGCCCCTGCAGCGGCGCTCCACATCGCCCTCGCCGTGGCCGGTGGGTGTCAGCCGCCAAATCATGGGTGTTCGACACAGGCGCTGCTTGTGCGGTAATGTGTCCCGAGCTGTCTGTTGCCGGTTGTGATGGGGACATGGGCGAAGAGGAGGGGAGTGTGGATCGGAGCCTGACTCGTGAGGAGCTTTTGGAAAGACTGAGCCTGCTCGAGCAGGAAGAGGGCAGGCGCAAGGATGCGGAACGATTTGCCGAAGCGGTGCTCAATTCGCTTTCCGCCCACATTGCGATTCTGGACGAGCACGGGGTCATCATCGAAACCAACCGCGCGTGGAAAGCGTTTGCCCACGCCAATGCCATTCGCATGCGTCCCGACACCCTGGCCGTGAACTACCTGCAGATCTGTGAGGCATCGGCCGGCGACCACGCCGATGAGGCCCGCGAGGTGGCCCGCGGCATTCGGGCCGTCATCGCCGGTGAGATCGAGGAGTTTGTCATCGACTATCCGTGCCATTCCCCCCACGAAAAGCGCTGGTTCTACATGCGCGCCACACGGCTGACCGGTGCGACAACGGTCCGGGTGGTCGTCAGCCACGAAAACATCACCGCGCTCAAGCGGGCGGAAGAAAGTCTCCGCAATCGAGAAGTGGAGCTCGAGCAGCAATCCCGGAACCTCGAAGAGGCGAACACCGCCCTCAAGGTGCTCCTTCAGCAGCGGGAGAACGACAAGCGGGATCTCGAGGAAAACGTGCTGGTCAACATCCGCAATTTCACCTTGCCTTACCTTGAAAAGCTGAAAACGGCGCGTCTCGCTCCCCAGCACCAGACCTACCTTGAGATCATGGAATCCCACCTCAAGGAAATCGTCTCACCCTTTCTGCGCAGGCTGAGCGTGCAGCATCTCCAGCTCACGCCGCAGGAGATCCAGGTGGCGGCCCTGGTCAAAGAGGGCCGCGCCACCAAGGATATCGCGCTGTCGCTGAATTTGTCGACGAACGCCGTGGAGTTCCACCGAAAGAACATCCGGAAGAAGCTCGGCCTGAGCAATGTCAAGACCAACCTGCGATCGTACCTGCTTTCCCTTGCCTAATGGTAGTTTTTTGCTACCGCTCACCTCCTGTTTTTCTCCCGTTGCTTTCCTGCGGCGCCGTGTCATGCTTAGGCCATCGCATGCATGGGGCATGCAGTCGATTTTCTGCCATGAGGTGAGTCACCCCCTGAGAAAGGAGATGTCATCATGCTGTGCAGCCTCTCGACCAAACTGGGTCAGGAAGAAATGAGCGCCATTCAAAATCTGGAAAAAGAGCTGGGGAATCCTCTCCTGGCCTTTTCCTGCCACCCCGTGAATCCCGCCTCCATCAGTGACGATCAGCTGACCAAAATTCAGGCGCTGGAGAACAAACTGGGTATTTCGCTGGTTGCCGTGAATGCATGAGAAGACTGGTCATGCCATCATCCGGAAGGAGTCGATGGGAAACGTCCTCCCATCGACTCCGAGATTTCGCTCCCCCCTCTCGATTCAACACCGAAATCCTTCCCAACCTAAGGCGGCGAGCAACAATTTAGGATTCCGTTGATCACCACGGTAGCGCCGCCTTCCACGGCGGCGTCCAGAGGTTATAGCACTCAGGCTATTTTGCCTCGTCGCCGTGGAACGCGGCGCTACCGAAACGAGCTCCCCTTCTCACCGTGCTCGAGCCGGAACGGCAACCCCATCCTGCTGCGCAGGACGGTGGATTCTCGCCAGACACACGCAGTATGGACGGATAGGGTCCTCTCTTTGTTCGGGTACGCGATTGTGTGGCGTTGTCCACCCGCGACATCGAGCGCAGGAAGGCTCAGGGCAGCTGGTATGCCGATTACTTTGATTGAGCAGTGTAAGCTAAGATTGTCATGGACATGGATGGGAGTTGAGTTGTACGCTAGTTCACGTAACCTGATGAACCCATTGGGGGCAACCGCTCGCGAAGTGGTGCGGCGCACAGTCGGGAGACCGGGCGTCTCATGGCTGCGGCCTCGTGCACTTTACTGCTTCTCTCAACCCTTATTGAAAGGAGACAAACATGAGATTTGTGGCTCGCGCGTTTCTTGTTCTGGCACTGGTCGTTGGCAGTGTCGTCGTTCCTGCGTACGCTGGAGACAGCGATCCTCTTTTCGTGAATCTGACCACGGATAATTCCCATCGTGCGGACATGGCGATTACCTTCGGGCAGAACCAGCTTGAGCGCGGACACCCCTTGACCATCTTTCTCAATGACGAGGGTGTGCGCATCGGCTCCAGAGCGAAGTCCAAGAAGTACGCAACGCATCAGAGGATCCTGGGTGAGCTCATGAGTAAGGGGGCCGTGGTCATCATTTGCCCGATGTGCATGAAGCATTACGATATCCGGGAATCCGACCTGTTGTCGGGCATAAAGGTCGGAAACCCCGAGCTCACGGGTGGCGCCTTGTTCAAAGA
>CALBZH010000342.1 GCA_937889795.1 uncultured Syntrophobacteraceae bacterium
GGGGTATGGTTGCGGCCCTGAGACGGTTGCCGGACCTTTCGGCCCGTGACTATGCCTCCAGAATCACCGGTGCTCAGCATCACGGTGAAGAAGTGGATCATCGTGGTCACTCGGGCGAGCGGCAATAGACACGTTCGTGGGTTTCAGAGTGCAGGACAAAGCGGTGTCTTCGTTAAGGTGCTTGCTTGAGCCAACTTGGACCATCTCGCCGTGGAAATGGTCCAAGCCGAGTCGATACTGCTTCATCTGCAGAATTCTTCGAGCGTCACGCGGCCATCCTTGTTCGCATCCTTCTCGGCGAAAGCCGTTACGTTCTTCGTGGTGCCCACGGGAGATCCTTTATGCACTCCTGGCGGATGATAGGCCATGTCGAAGTCGCGCTGATCTAGATAGCCCTTGCTCCCACTATCCCAGCGCTTGAACGTCTCCTCGCACTTGGCGCTATCCTTTTTCCCATCTTTGGCGGCGGCAGCATAACCGCCTCCCACGGCGAGCAGCCCAACCATGGCAACGACCCCCAGCATGATTATAAATCTCCTCATGTCCTTGTCCTTTCATTTGATTGTGGTTCACCCCTGGCCGGGCTCCTTGGAGGAAGGGTTTTTCTCCCTCACGAAGCGGAAAGAGAGTGAGGAGCTCGCCCACCTATCGGCATTAACGCTGTTATTGTGCTAATGCCTGTCAAGACTCGGTGCTAAGATGAAAAGCAAGAGGAATGCCACTCTATCAGGAGGCGTCGCGTTGTGATGTCGTCGTCCGACTGAAGACTCAAGAGACTTGAATCATCAATGAATGAAGGTAGGCTTTTCGGGGCTGCAAAACATTCATGAACGACTTCGCCGGCAATAGCTGAAAGAAATCTTCAAGGTGCCTGAAAGTATCTTTCAACGAGCACTTTAATCAGTGATCGAGGATTTGCAGTTATCTGCAATGGGATACTCTCTCCTCGGATGAAGTGGTGTCGTGATAGGTCAGACGGACTACAGTTCCCTTTTCAAGATGATAGGGGAACTGGGCATGAAAGAAAGAATAATGTTCTAATTTCCTTGGGAAACCACGGGAACGATTCGTCAAGAGCTCATTCCTCCGGCGGTATGACCTCTTCAACGGTGCGAAACCCTACATTCTGAGAGGCCTCCCATGGCTGACGAGTGAGAGGTGGAGGGATTGCAACCGCCTCATCGGGCACTGCGCCCAGAATTTTGTATGCCACCGGTGCCTTTTCGGTCGCTGCGCCATCCTCGGACAAGGCAAGCCCCCACTCTCCGATGTTCGCGTTCAGGCCTTGAATTCCCAATGCATTGGGTTTGTATTCCATAACCGGAGTAGGCACCGGCAGTCTCTTGTCGGGAAAACGCGATATCTGGTCTCCTTTTTGTGCGGATTCTTCATCGGTCACAGCACGGAGCCACTGCGCAACCGTTGGCAGCCGTTTCCCGTAATAGGCAGCATACGCGGATGCGCCATTCGCAGTCACCCGAAGCACGGGGCAGGCGGCATGATGAGCCAGGTTCACATGAAACTTGTTCTCCCTGTAGACGATGGGTTCATAGCCGCGGAACACTTCGCCCAAGAAGAGCCAAACCTCACCATCGCCTCGAACGACTCCATCCGATACGGTGATCCGCGATAGGTTGTTGTTCAGAAAATCGACATACTGATGGTTGGTCACCTGGGTTTCGTCCATGTAGAAAGCTTTCACCTGGACTTCTCGTTTTGCTTCCGCCCCCCAATTCCCCGGAATTGTCATCATCCCTGCCGGGACAAGGTGCAGGACCGCACCATCCTTTGCCATCCTCGTCTTGGCTTGAGTCTCAGGGGGAGGCCGTATCGGTGCGGCGGGAGGTGCGCTCTTGACCTCAGGTTGCATGCTCGACTTGGAAGAGGGGGTTATTCCATGATGATCCGGTGTTTGCACACCCTTCTGCAGGGACAAGAAAAGGACGACCGCAATTGTGCCGAGAACCAATGCCAGCGCTGCTCGGAGGGTCCAGGGATTGCTCCGGAAAGCGGAGCCTGCAGCTTTGCCTTTGATAGACGTGCTTGAAGGCTTGATTGTTGCCCCATACGGCGGGTCAAGCAGCAATTCGATTGCTTGTCTGAGGTCATCCACCGAAGGGTAGCGCTCTCGCTTGTCCTCGGCGGTCACGCGCTGAATGATTTGACTCAGATGCTGGTAGAATTCTCCCTCCGCATCCTGCAAACTGGCCTGTCTGAAAGGAATGAGGTCCGGACGGATCTTCCCTGAAGCGGCTTCGTAGAGCATTTTTCCGAGGGAATAAATGTCCGCCCGCTCATCTGTTCGCTTCATGTCCATGAATTGTTCCGGAGCCATATACTGCGGCGTTCCCATCATTTGGGCCGACTGGGTGATGGGTTTCTCCATACAGGACCTGGCCAATCCGAAGTCCGTGATCTTAGGAGCTTTGCCTGCAAGCAGTATATTCTCGGGCTTCAGGTCGCGATGGATGATACCACGCTCGTGCAATGCCTTGATCCCGTCGAGCGTCGGAAGGAAATAGTCGGACAGCCACTGCCTCATTCGTTCTTCTTCAGGGGAGAAACCCTCATCGGACATGGTGGTGCGCAGTGTGGATCCCGGCACGTATTCCATGGCGATGTATTCGAAAGAGGTTTCTTGGTCGCCTTTCCGGATTGTTGTCACTCCGTAATCGAAGACCTGCAAGACATTGGGATGATGGACCTGAGCCATCACCTGGACTTCCCGGTGGAATCTTTCCAATGAGCTTTCGATTTCCTCGGCGTCGCAGTCGAAGGATCTGAGGTAGTCCTCGGAGACGATCTTAATGGCAACATCCCGTTTCAGGTTGAGCTGGTGTGCTCGGTAAACCTCACCCATTCCGCCCTTGCCGATGAATTGGAGGACAACCCACTTGTCGTCAAGGACCATGCCCACTTTGATCGTGCTTTTGAATTCTTCACCCATCTCTTGAGCACTCCCCTCGTTCACCCGACTTTTCCCATGCCGTGTTAACCGCTGGTTCTACCCGAAGGAAAACCCTGGCAGCGGGAGGGAACAACCGGTACCGGCCACTCCGAAACTATCTTGCAGTCGGGTTTGGGTCATGAGGCTTTGCATCGGGTGCCTCTGAGCCAGCGAGGTTTCCGGATGCATCGGACACACAGCGAAATCCCACGTCACCAAAGGCTTCCCACGGATAACGCCGAATGCCGCGAGGCAGACCCGCGCCCGGTGATGCCACACCCAAAGCCCCGCCCAAGACCATATACTCTTGCTGTGATCCTTCGCCCCGGGAATGGGCTGCTTCGGTTCGCGTTGCCCACTCGCCGATATTGCTGTTGAGACCTCGGACTCCGTTTCCATCGGGCGGATAAGCAATCACCGGTGTGGGAATCGCCAAAGCCGGCGCCGACCCAGACAATAGTGTTCCATGGCTGTGCCCTTGGAGGAGCTCTTCCGGGGCTGCCGCATCGACAGGAGCGCTCTGGGCTCCGGGAGACATGCCGGTGCCGGACGCGACGGCATGGAGCCATTCCGTTTCCGTTGGGAGCCGCTCACCGTAAAAGCTTGCATAAGCCGAAGCTCCGAGGGCAGTGACCCGCAGCACGGGGCAAGCCGCGTGTTGGACGCCGTTGAGATTAAACCGTCCGTCCTTGAAGACGATCGGCTCATATCCATCCTTCACTTCGCCCAACAGCAGCCATATCTCGCCACCCCCTCGAACCACCCCGTTTTCCACCTTGATCCTTGGAAGCTCCCTGCTGAGGAATTCCACATACTGGTGATTGGTGACCTGGGTTTCATCCATATAGAAGCTGGCGATCTCGACGGCTGTGACCCCGGCTGTCTGCAAGGATTTTGGCAAAAGGAGGCGTCCGCCCGGAACGAGCTGCATGGTCATATCGTCTTTTCTGTGCAGCGATGTCGTGACAGGATTCGCGGGCGAGGCTTCCCGCGTTTCGGCTTCTTTCGTGTGGCTCTCTCCATGCTTTTCGGGCTCGGGTTTGGTTCCCTTTGACTCGATCGTAGCGGGCTTTTCCTGTGTGGCGTTGGTGGCAGCCTGCTTCGATTTCTTGGAAGTGCTCTTCGCAGGCCTTGTGCTGTTGCGGGCAGGCGCTTCTTGCCGTCGCGGAGTCTCCTCCGCTCCACCCGGCTTATCGTAGCCGCGATAGTCCTGGCGTCCGGGTCCTGGCCGCTGCAGCAGTTCGTTGAGTCTCGGCACCTGGAAGGTGGTGCCTCCATCACGCGATTGGTCGTTTTGAGTATGATCGTGTCCTCCCCCCATCATGGCCAACGAAGACGATGCGACCACCAAGAGGGCGACGATGAACGCTATAGTCCACAATACCCTATCCATAAGTGATTCTCCCACTTGCGCTGAATATAACCCTATCCGTGCTTCATACCTCAGGATATCTCGTAGCATGAGAGTGTGGCATGATTCATGCCAATGGATTGAGGGTGAGAGCATGGGGAGCCGTGAGTTACAATTAAAAGAAGGCCGTGTGTGAAGGAGATGGGCCATGGCGAAGGAAGATTTTCTCGCCTGCTTGACCCGGGAGCTCAAAGACGAGGTGATGGAGCGCTACGTAACGGAGAGGCGCCTCATTGAGCTGCAGATCGAGGCTCTCCAGGAGCAGGCCCATGAGGTGCAGCGTTGCGCCCGGGAAGCGGCGAAGAGGCTGGAGCGGCTTGGCTATTGGATGATCCATCCCCCGCTGCGCCAGAAGCTCTTCACCATCCTCAAGCTCCCTGACCAGTCGCCCTGGAGAGAGCACCTGGAAAAGGGGATTTCCTACGGCCTTCGTTCCATCGCCCTGAGTGCGTTTCGGAACAGGACAAAACTCAGAGAGATCATTCTCAAGGCATACGATCGGCTCTATCAGTACATGGAGCTTTACGCACGGGCTGTTGATGACCTCTGGGCGGAGTGCGAAGCGGTGAAGACCAACGTCCAAGGTTTCCAGAATGCCGGCGAGCTGCCTGTTGTTCTGAGCTTTCTCACGGGTATTGACCGATGTGCTGCGGAGAAATCCCATTTTCTG
>CALBZH010000343.1 GCA_937889795.1 uncultured Syntrophobacteraceae bacterium
CTGGCTATCACCTTCTTCGTGATGTGGAGCCAGTTTGGATTGACCTGGCGTCTTGCATCTCCGCTGCTCCTCTTTGTAGCTTTTGTGCTGCTGCTCTGGCTGGGGCGGCTCTGGGTATGGTGGAATCCGGAGAAAGCCGGGAAGCTTCTGAGCAACGAAGACCCCCTGGAAATGGGCGTGCGTCTGTCGCTTGCACTCCTTTTTCTTTTCGTCGCGGTGTCTGAGCTGGTTCACCTGGAGCCCGTGCTCGGGGCGTTTTTGGGTGGGTGCGTCCTCTCATTCGCCTTCCGCGAAAAGGAGCAGCTGGAAAGCAAAATATCCGCATTGGGATTTGGGTTTCTGATTCCCATATTCTTCATTCATGTGGGCATCGGGCTCGATTTGAGCAACCTCCTCAGCTGGCAGCAGATTTTCTTCTCAATCAAGCTCTTCATACTGGCGATGCTCGTCAAGGTTCTTCCCTCGCTCCTGTTCACCCTGAAAGGGATACCTTTAAAGACGGCACTTCAAGCCGGCGTCTTGCTCTCAGCCCGCTTGAGCCTCATTGTCGCCGCCGCAACCATCGGGGTGGAACAAGGCTTCATTCAACAGGAGGTCAAAGATGCCGCGGTTCTGTTGGCGCTCCTGACCTGTCTCTCGGGGACCACGCTGTTTAAATTCTTTTCCTCGCGGGGCACGATGGCTCAAAGCCGCGAGGATGCATGATTTTTCATGCTTTCAGCCCTCATCGTGAGCTATGATCGATTCGAATTGCCTTCTTTGCTCACCGACTTTCAAGCGGTGTTGGGCCAAGCGCCATTCCAGGGAGGGTATGAGCATGAAAGAGGCTGCAGTCATCCTGGCGGTTTCCATTTTGATTCAGCTCGTGGCGGCTTACATTGCGTTGACCCTCATCCGCATCACCGGCAGGCTCAAGGCCTGGCTGCTTATCTCCAGCGCTCTCGTTGTGATGTGTGTTCGGCAGAGTATCACTTTGTATCGCTTGTCGACCGGGCTCATGCCGGAGCCTCCCGATCTGAGCGCCGAATGCGCTACCCTGCTCATTTCCGCCCTCATGCTGGCGGGTATCAAAGGCATTTCTCCTGTGTTTCTTCTCGTCAAGTCGATGGCGGATCGGCTGCGGGAAAGCGAAACTCTCTTTCGCTCCTTGGCGGATACCACCTCTGCCGCGATCGTCATTTACAAGGGCAATCACTTCCAATACGTGAATCACGCCGCACAGCACATTTGTGGATGCTCCACCGAGGATATCCTCGGCATGAGCTGCTGTGACATGGTTCATCCCGAGCATAAAGAGCAGCTGAAACAACAAGGGTTTGCGGCTCTTGAGGGTATTTCCACCCCAAAGCGTCATGAATTCAAGATCATCACCAAGGCAGGAACTGAAAGATGGATAGATCTGGCGGCCACAACCATCGAGTTCGCCGGTCTCCCTTCCACGCTGGCCACGGCCATCGATGTCACCGAGCGCAAACTGGCCGAGGTGACGCTCCGAGAGAGCGAGATCAAATATCGGCAACTGGTTGAAAATGCCAACAGCGTGATCTTGAACATGAATATGAGAGGAGAGATCACCTTTCTGAACACGTTTGCGCAGGATTTTTTCGGTTACACGGAGAGGGAGATCCATGGAAGGAGCGCGCTGGGGACGATCATTCCCGAGGTTGACTCAGCTGGACGGGATATGCGTGCCTTTTTCAAGGACCTGCTGCGGTTCCGCCACCGATATAGGCACAGCGAAAATGAAAACATGAGAAAGAGTGGGGAGCGGGTCTTGATCTCCTGGGCAAACCGCATCCTTTCGGATGAAAAAGGCATCCCATCCCAGTTCCTCTGCATCGGAAATGATGTCACGCAAGTAAGGTCCCTTGAAGAACAGGTTCGACAGTCTCAGAAGCTTGAAGTCGTGGGGCGATTGGCGGGTGGGATTGCTCATGATTTCAACAACATTCTCGGAGTCATCACAGGGTACTCCGAGCTTGCTCTCATGGACATGCCGTCGGAGGACCCGCACAGGGAAAACATCGAAACGGTCAGGCAGGCGGCCAAACGCGCAGCCTCGCTGACACGCCAACTGCTCGCGTTTAGCCGTAAACAGGTTCTTGAGCCCGCAGTTTTGAACCTCAACTTCATCATACAGCAATTGGAGAAGATGCTGCGGCGTCTCATCGGGGAGGATATCGATCTCGCGACGACCCTTGACCCTCGCCTCGCTCCGGTGAAAGTCGATCCAAGCCAAATTGAGCAGGTTATCCTGAATCTCGCCGTAAACGCCAGGGATGCAATGCCGCGGGGAGGGAAGCTTACCATTGAGACAGCCAACGTTGATCTGGATGAATCTTATACTGCCAAGCATGTTGGCGCTATACCCGGTCCCCACGTCATGCTTGCGGTGAGTGATACGGGAATGGGTATGAATGAAAATGTCTTGACCCATATTTTCGAGCCCTTTTTCACGACCAAAGAACAGGGTGTGGGAACAGGGCTGGGGCTTGCAACCGTTTATGGCATTGTGAAACAGAGTGGAGGAAATATCTGGGTCTATAGTGAGGAGGGGCGAGGGACAACTTTCAAGATCTATATCCCTCGACACAAATCCGAAGCAGCCCTACATGATCGAGTGCCATTCACTGAAGATTCGACTGTTGTGCCGGGAGGATCGGAAACCATATTGTTGGTTGAAGATGATGAAACCTTACGATCATCAGTAACCCAAGTTCTTAAGAAATATGGATATTCTACCTTAGAGGCGACCAGTAGCGACGATGCCATTAGAATATCTGAAACCAATATGGGAACAATCCATTTGCTTCTGACCGATGTGGTGATGCCTGGCATGAGTGGTCGTGAGCTGGCCGAAAGACTAACGCGCCAACGACCCGAAATCCGGATTCTGTTCATGTCTGGCTACACTGACGATGCCATCATTCATCACGGTGTCTTAGAATCGGGCATGGCTTTTATTCAGAAGCCTTTCACTATCGAAAATCTAATGAAGAAGATTCGCCGTGTGATGGAGAAGCGACCGTAATTCCCAACGAGCTCTGCTGGAATTAACGACACAGGGATATCCAGCAGACGTCACACGATTTAAATACAACCAGTTTTAGCCAAATATTTTGATGATGATTTTGATAATATCTATTGCTGTTTTTTTTGTATCTTGCTAGTTTAACCATCTATTATCCCAAATATTATGTATTACATATCAAATAAAACCTTATTGCATTTTATATAAATGGTTTTGATGATCATGAGTCTTTTTTGGATTTTTGTCCTCTTGACAAAATATCAAGAATATGGTTGTATCATCTTTATGATCAAAACATTGCAGCAGCTTCTTCAGGCAAGTTATAGCTTATTATGGCTTTAATCTAAGTGATTTCCGTTGGTTGTGAGTGACCATGCTGTGAGGCGACACTGTCGATTCGTCGCTCTCTGCTGGGCCGGTCGAACGAAGAGCCGTTCGCCTCCGCTGCAAGATCTGCGTACGCTGTTCCCCCTGCTGACCTCCAACGCTGGGGATACGAGTCAGGTCACCGGAGGGGAGGACAGCCTCGCCTGTCAGCTGAAGGCGGTGATGAGCTTCTGAATGCAACCATGGTTTTCACGGTGCCGTTGTGGACAACTGCGGCGCCGGGATAGGAAGGGCCGACCGACGAGTCCAAGTGCGAACTGCACTCAAACAAAGAGGGGAAATATTTGTCGTTGGCACGCCTGGGTCGAGACGCCGACCCTTTACTTTGGCTCGCTCTTTTCTGGTCGATACATTTCCCATTTCTGTGACCTCATAGTGGCCTGAATTCGCTCCGCAAAATAACCAAATCCATGTTTTCCGCTCCGTCCCCCTCGGGAGACTCGTCTCCCGCAGTTCATGCATGCCATGGCGGTCCCAGGTGATGCTGATTCCAGAGGGATGTGCCTCGCTCTGGATCCTTGGCTTCAATCAAGCCCTGACCCGAAGCATCGGGTTGGCACCGAAGAGCCGGGGAAAGAATGCAAGCGATCTAACAGCCGGGAGTGGCTTTCTATCAGCACGAAAGGAATGTAGACGCGGGACGGGGCAAAGCGATCTGTGCGTCCTGTGTGCGCGAAGAAGAACGGAGGCATCAATGCGATTGAGTAAACAGGTCAGTCTGAATCTGAATGTCCGGGGGCTCGGTCAGTCAGCCACCATTGCCATAAACGAAAGAAGCAAGGAGCTGAAAGCTCAAGGCCAGAAGGTCTACCGGCTGGGCCTGGGCCAGTCGCCCTTTCCTGTTCCCATGCCCGTCGTGGATGGATTGAAGCTTCACGCCCATGAAAAAGACTACCTTCCACCCGAGGGCCTGCCGCTCTTGCGGGAGACGGTGGCCGAGTTCCACCGGAAGAAGGACGGAGTCGAGGTACGGCCCCAAGGTGTGCTCATCGGCCCGGGCTCGAAGGAGCTCATGTTCCTCTTGCAGTTGGTGTACTATGGCGAGTTGATCGTCCCTACCCCCTGCTGGGTGTCCTATGTTCCCCAAGCCACCATTCTCGGACGAAGAGTCAGTCTTATTCACACAACGCTCGAAGACAAGTGGAGAGTCACCGCGGAGCTTCTTGAGCGGCACTGCTCCGGCGAAGAGGATGACTATCGGCCCCGGATCCTTGTCTTGAACTACCCGGGCAACCCGGATGGTCGCTCCTACGACGCCGAGGAACTGAAGGATCTCGCCTCCGTCGCTCGCAAATATCATCTGGTCCTCCTCTCCGACGAGATCTACGGGCAGCTTCATCACCAAGGGCAGCACGTTTCCGTGGCGCGCTACTATCCCGAAGGGACGATCATCAGCTCGGGACTCTCCAAATGGTGCGGAGCCGGTGGATGGAGGCTCGGGACCTTCGCCTTCCCCCCGGAGCTTGACTGGCTTATGGACGCCATGGCGGCCGTGGCGAGCGAGACGTACACGTCCGTGAGCGCACCGATTCAAAACGCTGCCGTCCTTGCATTTCGCGGGGGAACGCCCATCGAGCGGTACCTCTGGCATGCGCGCAGGATTCTCGCGGCTCTTGGCAACGAGTGCGCGCACATGCTGACGACGGCCGGGGCGCTGGTCCATCCCCCCGTAGGAGGATTCTACCTGTTTGCCGATTTTTCCCCGTTTTCGGAGGCATTGACCAAGCGGGGCATCAAGAACAGTCCCACCCTTTGCGAACGCTTGCTGGCGGAAACCGGTGTCGCTTTACTGCCCGGGGCCGTCTTCGGACGGCCGCTCGCCGAGCTTACGGCTCGCCTGGCCTACGTCGATTTCGATGGGGCCAAAGCACTTTCCGCCAGTGAAACCATCAGCCTCGATGAGCCCCTGCCCGAGAACTTCACGCAGCTCTGGTGCAGAGACGTAACCAAGGCAACCGGTTTGCTCGTCGAGTGGCTAAAACAATAGAGGAGTGACGCGATGATTGATCTATCGAAGTACAATGCAGACCGCCTTCAATCCAGATTCCCGGAGATCTTTGACATGGCGGCAAAATCGAGCTCCGAGGAGGATTTACGCCATCGTCTTTCCGGTTTTGCACACAGGATGGATCT
>CALBZH010000344.1 GCA_937889795.1 uncultured Syntrophobacteraceae bacterium
GACCACCGAGATCTACACTCTTTCCCTACACGACGCTCTTCCGATCTGCCCGTGATCGCCCAGGAGCGAATTGAGACGCCAGATTTGGTCATCGAGCCCGGACAGGCTTCAGGAGTCAACCAGATCGGCAGAGGATTCGTGAACGGTGAGGAAGTGATCACCCTCTATTTCGAGGCAGCCGTGGGGGCAGCAGAGTCGAGAGAGAGGATTTTGATCGAAGGCACACCGAACATCGATCTCACCATCAAGAATGGCGTGAACGGGGACGTCGCGACCTGCGCAATTCTGGCTAACGCGATTCCCGTTGTGGTGGACGCGGCACCGGGCCTGCGCACCATGGCGGACGTGCGCGCCATTGCCTGTCGGCCTTGAGCCACACGTGGGACTGGTGGAAAGTGGAAGAGATCACACGGATGGACGCGGATGAAAACGCACGGATGGACACGGATCAATTCGGATGGGTAAGAAGCGAGAGCCCAATGGAGCTGCGCTCATCCATGTCTGTCTTGTCCGTGTCCATCCGTGTCTCAGGAAAGCGGAAGGGCCTCCGCGAAGCTCGGATCCTGGAGGAGGCGTCTTGCGAACTTCATGTACTTCGAAACGATCGCTCGGACAGCGAGCTGGAGCGCGTGAGGTCGCACGGGTTTTTCCAGGAGGTGTGTGATATCCAGTGCCACGCACAGATCGACAACCTTGTCGCTCGCATCTCCCGTGATGAGAACCGCATCCTGGTATGCCATGGGAAACCGTTCCGCGACGGCCTCCAGAAAGGCGAAAGCCGTCTTGTCCCCGATGTAGACGTCGAGGACGAAAATGGCTACTCCCGCCGGCTGGCTGAGACAATGGGTCCTGGCTGCTTCGAAATCGGTGAACGTCAGGACCTGACCCCATGTGTAGAATCGCTCGACGATCAGTGCGAGGATCTCGCACACCGCCTCGTCGTCGTCCACGATGATGACATTCAGCCCCTTCGTCATAGCTCGGCCATCCCTGTCTAAGTGTGCTTCCCCTGAGGCCTGCCTGGAACATGGTTGCAGTCGGCTACTTATAAACGTAACCGGATCATCGGCGCAACACCTCAGACGCATGTCGAGCCTCCATCGGAGACAATGATCCGAGGTCAGACCTGCGCATCATGACCCAGGACGAGCTCGGTTCCCGAGAGCCCTTGCATCGCCTTTTCGATGTCCTCCAGAGCGCAAATGATGGCGCGCCCTCCGCCTCCCTCGAGAAAGCGGACGGCCGCGGTCACTTTGGGCCCCATGGAGCCCTGTGGGAACATGCCTCTTTCCATGTGCCTTTTCGCTTCCTCGGTGGAAAGCCTCTTGGGGAAATGCTCATTGGCTTCGCCGAAATTCAGCCCTACCCCGGGCACGTCCGTGGCCATGACAAGGACATCCACCCCCACTTCCCGGGCGAGGACGCAGCTCGCGAGGTCCTTGTCGATCACGGCATCGACCCCGTGAAACCCACGCCTCTTGCGGATAACCGGAATACCGCCGCCACCGCACGCGATGACGATGAAACCGAGGTCGATCAATTGCCTGATCTCGCGCTTCTCCACGATGGTCAGCGGTTCGGGGGATGCCACGACCCGCCGAAAACCCTTGGGGGTTTGGATGGTGGGGTAGGGAAGCTTGGAAGCCGTCTCCCGGGAAAAGGCCGGTCCGATGGGCTTGCTGGGATTTCGGAAGGCCGGATCATTCCGATCCACCAAGACATAGCTGAGGAGCGTGACGAAGGGCTGGCGCAGGTCGAGATTCAGGCGCATCAGTTCGTTGTCTAGGGTCGCTTCGATCATGAATCCGATCTGCCCTTGGGTTTGGGCCACCAGGATTTCGAGGGGAAGGCGGGGGAGCGCGTCACAGCATTCCTGCTGCAGGAGCAGGTTGCCTACTTGAGGTCCGTTTCCGTGGGTGATGATGACTCGGTAATGACGCGAGAGCCGGGCTACCTGGCTCAGGGGCGTTCGAAGGTTGGCGAATTGCTCCTCGATGGTGCCGATCTGGCCCTTGCGGATCAGCGCATTGCCCCCAAGGGCAACGAGGAGAATCGGCTTGCTCTCGACGGTAGGATCGCAGTGCATCAGGGCGGCCTCAATGGAGCTAAATCATGAGAACATGCGCCCACCGCATCAGGACTTCCTGAAGCCGCGGGGTGCCGTAGTCCTGGTACTCATAGCGCACGCGCATGGACGGTTTGTCAATGTCAATGATTTCAGCAAGATTGACCGGCGTTGCAATCAATACGAGATCGCAGTCCACGGCGTTGACGGTGCGTTCCAGGTCCTTGCGCTGGATCTCGCTGTAGCCAACCGCAGGGAGCTGAGCCCCCAAATGCCGGTAGGCTTCGAATGCCTCTCGGATGGTGCCCACGGCATACGGGCGAGGATCGACGATCTCGCTCGCTCCGAACTTGCGTGCGGCAATGGTGGCGGCGCCAAGAGACATACCGCCATGGGTCAGCGTCGGACCGTCCTCGATCACCAGCACACGTTTGCCGCAGACATGCTCCGGGTGCTCGACCGAAACCGGAGAAGCCGCAAGCACGATTTCAGCCTTGGGAGCGTATTGCCGGACGTTGGCGATGACCTTCTCGATATCGGCGCTCGATGCCGTGTCCACCTTGTTGATGATGGCGACATCCGCCATGATCATGTTGGTCTCTCCCGGGTAATAAAGGAGCTCGTGACCAGCCCGATGGGGGTCGAACAGCACGATGTGCACGTCCGGCTGGAAGAACGGCGTATCGTTGTTGCCGCCGTCCCAGATGAGGACGTCCGCTTCGGCTTCCGCCTGTTGGAGCACTTGCGCGTAGTCGATGCCTCCGTAAACAACGATGCCCTGCTCCACCAGCGGCTCATACTCCTCCCGCTCTTCGATGGTGCACTGATGGCGCTCGAAGTCTTCATAGCAGGTGAAGCGCTGAACGGTCTGAAGGCTCAAATCCCCGTAAGGCATGGGGTGACGTACGACGACCACCCGCTTCGACAGCGTTTTCAGGATCCTGCAGATCTCCCGGGTCGTTTGCGACTTTCCGCAGCCGGTCCGAACCGCGCACACAGCGATCACCGGCTTATGGGCTTTGAGCATGGTGTGGGAGGGGCCAAGCAGAAGGAAGTCCGCGCCCTCGGCCATCGCGATGGAGGCCTTGTGCATGAGATCGACGTGGGAGACATCGCTGTAGGAGAAGGCGACAAGGTCGACGTGATGGTCGCGGATGAGCTGTGCCATCTCAGCTTCCGGATGAATGGGGATGCCATGGGGATAGAGCGATCCGGCAAGCGCGGCTGGGTAGCTGCGCCCTTCGATATTGGGGATCTGGGCGGCGGTGAACGTGACGACACGGTACCTGGGGTTCTCTCGAAAATGAAGGTTGAAATTATGGAAGTCCCGCCCTGCGGCGCCGACGATGATCACGTTTTCGATCATGATCCATCACCCCTCATTCCAGGAGCCTCTTTCCGTTGAAGCTCTCAGGGCTCGATCCAGATACACCAGGAAGAGATCCCGGGGAATCTCCCTGGCCCCGAGTCGCCTGAGATGCTCGGTGGTGACCTGACAGTCGATGAGAACGCAGCCTCGATCGCGGAGCCGTTCCACCAGGTGGACGAGAGCGATCTTGGACGCGTCCGGTCTCAGCGCGAACATGGATTCCCCGAAAAAGATCCGTCCGAGCCAAACCCCATAGAGCCCGCCAACCAAGGTATCTCCGTCCCAGCATTCCGCGGAGTGGGCGAATCCCAGCTCGTGCAGGCGGCAGTAGGCCTCAAGCATTTCAGGTACGATCCAGGTTCCGTCGCCTTCCTTCCGCTTCACCGAACCGCACTGTTCCATGACGGATCGGAACGTTCGGTCGAACGTGACACGATAGCGCTGCCTTTTCAAGACCCGACCGAGGCTCTTGCTGATGTGGATCTCGCCGGGAAAAAGCACGAGCCTCGGATCGGGGGACCACCATAGAATCGGGGTGCTCTGTGAATACCAGGGGAAGATTCCCATGCGGTATGCAAGAAGGAGTCGTTCGGGGGAGAGGTCGCCCCCGACGGCCAGAAGGCCGTCGGGCTCCGCATGGTGGGAAGGAGGAAACACCAAGGCTTCGGAAAGGCGATAGATCGGCATCTTTTCTTACGTCGCCGCGGGAAGCTTTGCCGGCTCGGTCATTTCCCGAAAGGAAAACAACAGGTTCTCGCCGACCTTGGACTCGATTCCGGCGGGCTCATCAACGCCGACGCGACCGATCTCCGCCCAGCCCCCCTGTTTCAAGCGACCGAATAGAATTTCGTCAGCCAGGACGTCCTTGATCTCGGTCTGGATCAGGCGGGCGAGGGGTCGCGCGCCGAATGCCGGGTCGTATCCATTTTCGGCAAGCCACAGACGAGCCTGGGGGCTCAGGCTCAGCCGTACACGCTTTTCTTGGAGCTGTGCTTCAAGCTCGCTCACGAACTTGTCGACAATGCGCTCCATGATCTCGACCGTCAGTCCGTTGAAGGCCACGATTCCGTCCAGACGATTGCGGAATTCCGGGCTGAACAGGTTTTCGACGGCCTTCATGCCCTTGTCGATCCGCACATCGATTTCCTTGGCGGAAAAACCAATGGTGGAGATGCTCATCTCTCGAGCCCCGGCGTTCGAGGTCATGAGAAGCACGACATTTCGGAAATCGGCCTTTT
>CALBZH010000345.1 GCA_937889795.1 uncultured Syntrophobacteraceae bacterium
TGGGAATCGCCATCCCCGGAGACCATCCCGGGCGGGCGGTGATGGAGCGGAACGCGTTTCGCGTCGAGTTCGGGACGCTGGTTCGCGGCAACATCATGAATGCCATGCGCCCCATTGAGCGGCAGGGACAGGTGATCGGCTACATCTGGGCCAACGAGCTCACCGATGACGTCCGGGCTCAGCTGAGCACCATGGACCGGAGGCTCAGTCTGTCCATGGGGATCGGGATGCTGCTGAGCCTCCTGCTCATCCTGGGGTTGACGGAAGGTGTCGTGCGCGACGTGCAGCGGATTGTGCGGGGGTTGAGAGACCTACGATTCGATCTGCGACGGCGCATCACAGGTCTTCGGGGGGAAATGGGGGAAATCGCGGAGACCATCCACGAGATGGCCGATTCTCTCGCCAGCGCCCGTTCCCTCAGCGAAAACATCATGGCCAGCATGGTGGACGGTGTCATCGCCGTGGACAATTCAGGCACGATCACAGCCGTGAATGCCACGGCCGAGAGGCTCACCGGATTCGCCGCGTCCGAAATCATCGGAAACCCTTATCGAGAGATCTTCTGCCGGGACCCGTCTTTCGAGAGTCTGCTTCTCGATACACTCCAATCGGGCCGATCGCACATTGGATCTGAAGTTGGCTATGAGGGACGTCGCGGACTTCTCTGGACCAGTGTCTCGACATCGTTGCTGCGAAATGCGGACGGGGCCGCGATCGGAGCGGTAGCGGTGTTCAAGGACCTTACGGAGCGAAAGCGGCTCGAGCAGCAGGTGCAGCGAGCGAACCGCCTGGCAACGCTCGGGGAGCTCATGGCGGGGGTTGCCCACGAGATCCGAAATCCGCTGACGAGTATCAAAGGGTTTCTGCAGTATTTCCGGTCCGGAGGGCGCGAGGGCGAAGTGGAGCGTTACGTCCCCCTCATGCTGCAGGAAGTGGATCGGATGAACCGGATCATCGACACGATGCTCTATTGCGCGCGCCCCAGCCAGTCGGCCGTTCTGCCAACGGACTTGGCCGGCGTGCTGCGCGACACGCTGGTCCTCGTGAAGAGCCGGTCCGGGAAAAAGGACATCCACTATGAGGTGCGCATGGAGGAGACTCTGCCGCTCGTTTCCGTCGACACCGAGCAGTTCAGGCAGGTTTTTCTCAATCTGCTGGTGAATGCCGGCCAGGCCATCGAGGAAAAGGGAGTCATTCGCGTGGTCGGGGAGGCGATCCCCGAATCGGGAGACGTCAGCCTGACCTTTGAGGACACTGGACCGGGAATCCCGGAGGATCAACGCGCGAAGATCTTCGATCCGTTCTTCACGACCAAGCCGGCCGGAACCGGCCTGGGCCTTGCTGTGGTCCAGCGCATCGTGACGGCCCACGGAGGGGAGATCCACGTGGGCTCGAGCCCCGAGGGCGGCGCTTCCATCCAGTTGATCATTCCGTCGAAGAGGAGCTCCGATGAGCTTGGGCAAAGTGCTTGTAGCGGATGACGAAGACAATGTGCGCGTCATGCTGCGGCTCGTGCTCGGCACTGAAGGCTATGACGTGCTGGAAGCCTCCGACGGTCAGGAAGCTGTGGACGTGGCCATCCGGGAGCATCCCGATGTCATCCTCATGGATGTGCGCATGCCGCGCATGAACGGTATGGCGGCCATGACGGCCATCCGCAAACATCGGATTCATGCCGCCGTGATCCTGATGACCGCCTTCGCGGTCGTGGAATCCGCCGTGGAAGGTATGAAGAACGGCGCCTACGACTACATCATCAAGCCCTTCGACATCGACGAGGTGAAGATCCTCCTCGGCCGTCTCATGGAAACACGGCGTCTTGCGGCTGAGGTGAATTTGCTCCGAAGAGAGTTATCGGCGCACTGCCGCCTTGATGGAGCCTTGACCCACTCACCCCGCATGCGGGACGTGTACGAGGCCGCGGCGCGGGTGGCCCCCACCCAGGCGACGGTGCTGGTGACGGGTGAGAGCGGAACTGGAAAAGAGCTGCTGGTGAACCGCATCCACTACAGCAGCCCGCGCGCTCAAGGGCCTTTCATCAAGGTCAATTGCAGCGCGCTGCCGGAAACGCTTCTCGAAAGCGAGCTCTTCGGTCACGAAAAGGGCGCGTTTACCAGCGCCGTCACCCGGAGACTGGGCCGTTTCGAGCTCGCGGACAAGGGGACGCTTTTTCTGGACGAGATCGCCGAAATGCCACCGCTGGTTCAAGTGAAACTGCTTCGGGTGCTCCAGGAACGGGAATTCGAGCGTGTCGGCGGGCATCAGCCCATCAAAACGGACATTCGAATCATCGCGGCCACCAACCAGTCACTGCCTGCCCTGGTGGCCTCCGGACGATTTCGGGAGGACCTCTACTACCGCCTGGCCGTCGTCACACTGGAAATTCCGCCATTGAGAGAACGGAAGGAAGACATTCCGCTGCTCGCCCGCCTTTTCCTCCAGCGGTTTGCGCAGGAAACGGGCCGAGAGATCGATGACTTCGATCCGGAGACGCTGTCGATTCTGGAAAGCCATCCCTGGCCGGGAAATGCGCGGGAGCTGTCCAACGTCGTGGAGCGAGCCGTCATCATGAGCACGGGCAGGATAATCTTCCCAGAGGACCTCCCGCCGCAGTTGCTGTCGACGGGGGCGCCCGACACGAGGGGAGGCCCCACACCCTGGAACGGAAAGAGTCTGCGGGAGATCGTCAAAGAGACGGAGGCACGGGTGATCCGACAAGTGCTGCAAGCCAACCGGGGCAATCGCATGAAGACCGCTAGAGACCTCGCCATGAGCCGCCGGGCGCTTCAATACAAGATCGAGGAATATGGCCTGGCCGCTGAAAACGAGGAGTAGGTGCGCAAAGTTTAGCCACGGTGCGCATGATTTAGGCGCCGGGGCCCCCAAGTCCGTCATCCCGGCGAAGGACGGGATCCAGTGGTTTTCTTAATGATTGCAGCGGGGCTCCGGCCTTCGCCGCAATGACGAGCCCGTTTGTTAGATGCCCCACACGGAGCAGCGCTGTACGTGGGGATCCCAGCCTGCAGCTCTTCTATCAAGGGCTGACACGCCTCCCGTCTTCCATCTTCCCCATCCCGCTCACCTCCTGATGTGATCCGGCACGTGAATTGCCCACAGCGACCGGCGAGCATTGTTCTCGCCGTGGAGGGAATTCACTTCATGGCCATTCATCATCGAGACTGCCCCACAGGGCACACCAGGGAGGAATCCATGATTCGAAAGCTTGCAGCATTGTTTACCCATCTCATGAAAAACTACCTGCCGGACGCTTACCTCTTCGCTATCCTGCTCACGTTCATTGCCGCGATTCTCTCGCTTCTTTTCACCGGCTCCAACATCATGAAGGTCATCGCCGAATGGGGGAACGGCATCTACGGGATCGTCGGGTTCGCCATGCAGATGATCCTGATCCTCATCACGGGGCACGCGCTGGCGCTCACGCCCCTCATGGACCGGATCCTGATCCGGATCGCGGCGCTCGGGGACACGCCGATCAAAGCGGGCATGGTCGTCTCCTTCGTCTCCGCCGTGTGCTGCTGGATCAACTGGGGATTCGGGCTGATCGTCGGTGGACTGCTCGCCCTCGAGGTGTCCAAGAAAACACGCAAGGTGGATTTCCCCTACCTGATTGCAGCCGCCTACAGCGGGTTTGTGATCTGGCACCAGGGCCTTTCGGGGTCGGTGCCGCTCGTGGTGGCCACGGCCAAGCACGCCCAGAATTTCGTCGAGAAGTATTTGGGAAGTCCGGTTCCCGTCAGCCAGACGATCTTTCAGCCCTTCAACCTGCTCCCGGCGCTCCTCATCATCCTGACGCTGCCCCTCCTGTTCGCCCTCATGCACCCCAAGGAAGACGAGGTGAAGTCCATTTCGGAAGACCGGTTGCGGGAGCTCCAGAATGAGAAGGCCTATGTGGAACAGCCGGAGAGCCCCACCATCGCCGAAAGGATCGACCACAGCACGGTCATCAACGCGCTTCTGTGCATCATGGGGATCGTGTACCTGGTATGGCATTTTTACAGCAAAGGCTTCGACCTCAACCTGAACATCGTCATTTTCATCTTCTTCATTTCGGGGGCAGCGCTTCACGGGAAGCCCATCAACTACGTGAAAGCCATCTCGATCGCCATCCGGGGAGCAGGCGGAATCGCGCTCCAGTTTCCGCTCTACGGCGGCATCCAGGGGATCATGCTCGGAACCGGGCTTGCCAAGGTCATCGCCGGGTGGTTCGTGGCGATTTCATCCGGACAGACCTTTTACATGCTGCAGTTCCTCGCGGCCGGGGTTATCACCGTGTTCATCCCGTCGGGTGGCGGGCAGTGGGCGGCTCAGGGGCCCATCACCACCGAAGCCGCCAACCTGCTGGGCATCGACATGGTCAAGTCCGCCATGATGGTGGCCTGGGGCGACCAGTGGACGAACATGATCCAGCCATTTTGGGCTCTGCCGCTGTTGGGACTCGCCGGGCTTTCAGCGCGTGATGTGATGGGCTACACGACCATGACCCTCATCTGGTCAGGCGTCGTCTTTGTGATTTTCTCTCTCCTGACGGGCTTCGGTGCCGTTTAGTCCCTCTCATGAGGAAGGCGGAGGCCGTTCGGCTCCGCCGCCTCCGCGTGCTATTCGAGACCGTTGGTTTCAGGTTTCAGTGTTCAGGTTTCAGTCGAACGGCTTCT